>CAZTUO010000408.1:0-2822 GCA_964616355.1 uncultured Nitrospira sp. | reverse complement strand
GCGGCGATGCCACCACAGGCCGGGGGCTGGTGGTGGCGACCGTGGTGGAGGGCAAGTGATGGCGACCGCAACCGAGATGAAACAGTCGAAACCACCCACCCTGGAACAACAGCGCGCGCAGGATGCGTGGGAGAAAAGCGCCTCCTATTCGAATTCGAAAGAGCATGTCGACTTCGCCAAGGGGTTGCCGGCGCTCATTATGAATTCGGGGTTGATGCAAGTCTTGGCCTTTTGCCATGAGAAGGGGAAAAAAGACAGCGGGCGTCACTGTGAGGATGTGGCTCGTGATCTGCGAACCTGGCTTAACAAGCGGTTCAACGGCGTGGATCGTGATCCCGGTTTCGAAATCTTCATGGAGTCGCTCCTGAACGCCGATCCACAAACCTACCAAGCCATCACGGCCGAAGCCTTCGCCTGGCTCAAGTGACTCCGGCAGATGGCCGCAGCAAGACAGCGATGACCGATTGCAATGTGTTAGCTAGACAGGCCGCGGAGGCGCGTGAAAGCTTCGCGAGGGGTAACAACTTCCATGGCTTCGATTTTGCGCAAGGCCAGCAGGGCCTTGTCTCCCGTCACCAGCAGCTCGGCGTCGGCGGCAAGCCCGGCGCCGACGATCGTCGCATCTTCGGGGTCGGAAAACCCGGGCGGCGGCGTCCAGTTGCTGTCGGGAACGACCGTGGTCCAGCTCAGCGCTGTCCGGACGGCCGTGAGGTCGTCGGCGGTGGCGCCGAACTTGTCGCGCAGGATGCGAACGATCTCCTTACGGATCATCGGGCAGAGCAAGAGCTCGAAGGTACCCCGGCCGTGGAGCCGCATGGCCAGGCGAACCAAGTCGGCGCACAGCCCATGTGTGGTGAACGCAGCGATCCAAACATTGCTGTCCAGCAGGCAGGTCAAGAGATGTCCTGGAAGACATCCTCGTCGGTCACGTATCCGGCTCGCTCGGCCCGCGGAACGAGTCGCTTGCGCACGCGTTGGAGGGCGGCGAGTGCGATCTCGCGCCGCACCATCTCCCGTGCCAGATCACTCTTGCTGCGCTTGGTCAGGCGCGCCAGCCGGTTCAATTCGGCATCGAGTTCGTCATCGAGTCGAATGGTCAGAGTCGTTGCCATGATGCACCTCTGTCATCACGGTGGGTTACTGTAGCACATCGTTAAGGAGCATGCCATGCCGATCGCCGCGGTCCCGAAATATCTTGGCCAGGATTTCTTAGCCACCACGCCCGGCATGCGGTTCGGGATGTACCTTCCGATTTGGACGGATCGCTCTGATCAAGAAAAAGAGGTGCGGAAACGAGCCGACGCGAGGAGCTGTGAAGGCCAGGAGGTGGCCGCCATGCTCCGCCGCCAAGATATGGATGCCACGATCCAGGCTTTGCGACAGCGTTCACAACGACCGTTGCCAGGTTTGTGGGACAAGAACGATTTTGCAGCGCGGCAGGCTTGGAAGCGTGTTGCAGCTCTGAGCCAAACGGACATCGCAGCAATGAAAGCCCTCCTCGCTCGGCAGACGGCGGCTGCAGGGCAGATCGCGGGCCACACATTGCTTCGCCTCCCCACCATAGCCGTCGCGCCCTTCACCACCGGCCTCGGCAACGAACACCCGCTGGAAAACGGCTTTGCCTTCTTGAACCCCTACGGCTTGCCGTACCTGCCCGGCAGCGGCGTCAAGGGCGTGCTGCGCCAGGCGGCGCGGGAATTGGCGAGCGGCGAGTGGGAGAACACGCACGGCTGGAGTGAGGTGCTGCACTACTCGATCGAAGTCGGAAGCGGCACAGATCGACACACGGTCAGGCTCTCCATGCTCGATGTCCTCTTTGGCCGGGAGGCGCCGTCCGGCGACTCCGACCACGTGCGCGGCGCATTGAGCTTCTGGGACGTAATCCCGCAGATCCAAGGCGAGAGCCTCATGGTCGAGATCATGACGCCGCATCAGAGCCACTACTATCAGCAACGGCCAGCGGCGGGCATCATCACGCCCCACGATTCCGGCCAACCCAATCCCATCAGCTTCCTCACCGTGCCGCCCGGCGCGCGGTTTGTCTTCCACGTCGTCTGCGACCTTGCGCATCTGCGGCGGCTCACAAAGGCCAAAAATGAGAGCGCACCAGACATGCTCGCCGAGGGCCCCACGCATTGGAAGATGCTGCTGCAAGCCGCCTTCCAGCACGCTTTCCAGTGGCTCGGCTTCGGCGCCAAGACGGCGGTGGGGTATGGAGCGATGAAGCCGGATCGCGCATCATCCGACGACGCTGAGGCGCCAAGCGGGCACGGCACATCGGCGGCAGCTCCCCCGGCCCCGCACGCTGCTCCCGATGTCGCTCGGCCGGCACGTTCTCAGCCGGCGGAAGAAGTGTGGGAATCTGTCACCATCACCTACAACAAAGGCGGCGGTGGAGTGGTAACAGCCCAGAGCCCGAAAGGAAAAGCCGAGGCCCGCGGTCAGGCAGCATCGGATTTCCTGAAGTCATTGTCTGAGGAACAACGTCGACGCGTGGAGAAGAAAGGGCAACTGGAGAGCATTGCGGTTGTGGTAAGGGTTGAGGGGAACATGCGAACCCCCGTGCGTCTCGCCCCACACCCAGAGAAGGGGCCGACCGGCTGACTCGCAGGACGATCCCAGTCTGATGGGGAGGCGACACCGCGGGCAGTGGCTGGGCCAGGGAAGTGAGCGCGCTCCGCGCTCGCCCAGCGTGCTCCCACGCGACGATAAGGTCTCTCGTCACCGGCGTCCTGACAACGTTGTCGAAGTGGACAACCAAGCACGCCATGATAAATTGTAAGCCATGCCAAGCCGAACACCCGGGGGCGCACACGGGTGGG
>CAZTUO010000407.1:0-2836 GCA_964616355.1 uncultured Nitrospira sp. | reverse complement strand
TGGGAGGCGCGAGGGCTGCAAACCCTCTGGGGTGACAGATCAACTATATGACCCTGCCCCGTGCAGAACTGGCGCAGCGGCTGGCGGAGTTGGGGAAGGCGTGCAGCGAGCGGGTCGCGGCGTGGCTGGCCGCCTCCTCTTTGTTCAGCGCGCGCTCGTGTCACCCGGCGCCCCCTGAGAGTCGCTTACGGGATGACACGGGCTTGGGGTAACGCGTTTCCTCCGGAGGTCAAGGGTCCTCCACGGTGGCAACCTTCACGCTCAGGCAATTTTGATTTCGATCTGCTTGGGCTGAGCCTTCTCGGATTTGGGCACGTACAGGCAGAGGAGCCCGTCCTTAAACTCGGCTCGGACCTTGGCTTCGTTCACGTCGTCGGGCACCGTGAAGCTCCGGGCAAAGGTGCCGTAGGCTCGCTCCACCCGGTGGTATTTCCTCCCCGTTTCTTCCGCCTCCTGCCGTCGCTCCCCCTGAAAGGTCAGGACTCCGTCCTGGACGGTCACCTTGACATCTTCTTTCTTGACCTCCGGCAGTTCCGCCTTGATGAGGTACTCCTTGTCTGTCTCGCAGATGTCCACAGCCGGCATCCAGTCGGCGACGCTCAGGACCTCGCGCCCGGTCTCTTGCCTGCGTGCTGGCCGGCTGAACAACAGGCGATTGAGTCGGTCCGCCATGTCTTCCAGCTCCCGGAACGGATCCAACCTGGCCGCGTCCATCGGTGTCATCCCCTTTCCGCTCAGGCGACCGGCGTTGCGTCCGGCCGCTACCCGGTCTGCCCTCCGGCCGCTCGCAGGTGCAGGGAGAGGCCTCGGTCAGGCGGGCCGGGCCTCTACCGTGGGCACCACCGCAAGCTGCCCGTCCTTGATGTCCACCGTCGCAGTGTCGCCGTCCCGGAGCTCGCCTTTGACCAGGAGGCGGGCGATCGGCGTTTCGATCTCCTGCTGGATCAGCCGCTTCAAGGGCCGTGCTCCATAGACGGGGTCGTACCCCTGCTCAGCCAGGTAGGAGACCGCCGCTGGCGTGAGCACCAGCGGGATGCGCCGCTCCGCGAGCCGCTCGCGCAAGCGCGCAAGCTGGATCATCACGATCTCAGCCAGGTGCTGGGCCGTGAGCGGGTGGAAGACGACCGTCTCGTCCACGCGGTTCAGGAACTCGGGCCGGAAGTGCCGCCGCAGCTCCTTCAGCACCAGGCTGCGCATCTGCTCGTAGGGCAGGCCCCGCTGCTGGGCCTCCAGGATGTCCTGGCTGCCGAGGTTCGAGGTCATGATCAGCACCGTGTTCTTGAAGTCCACGGTCCGGCCCTGGGAATCCGTGAGGCGCCCGTCGTCGAGCACCTGGAGCAGCACGTTGAAGACGTCCTGGTGCGCCTTCTCGATCTCGTCGAAGAGGATCACCGCGAAGGGTCGGCGGCGCACGGCCTCGGTGAGCTGGCCTCCCTCGTCGTAGCCGATGTAGCCGGGCGGGGCCCCGATCAGCCGCGAGACCGTGTGCTTCTCCATGTACTCGGACATGTCGATCCGCACCAGGTTGGCCTCGTCGTCGAAGAGCGTTGCCGCCAGCGCGCGGGCCAGCTCGGTCTTGCCCACGCCGGTCGGGCCGAGAAAGAGGAACGACCCGATCGGCCGGTTGGGGTCCTTGATCCCGGAACGGGCGCGCAGGACCGCGTCGGCGACGGCGCGGACCGCCTCGTCCTGCCCGACGACCCGGCGGTGGAGCAGCTCTTCGAGCCGGAGGAGCTTCTCCATCTCGCCTTCCATCAGGCGGCTGACCGGAATGCCGGTCCAGCGGCTCACCACCTGCGCGATGTCCTCCTCATCGACCTCCTCCTTGAGCAGCCGGCTCTCGCCCTGCTTCTTCACAAGATGCTGCTCCTCGGCGGCCAGCTCCCGCTCCAGCTTCGGCAGCTCGCCGTAGCGTAACTCCGCGAGCCGATTCAGGTCATAGGCCCGTTCCGCCTGTTGGATGCGCTGCTTGACGTCCTCAATCTGCTGCCGGATCTTCCGCAGGCGGCCCACCGACGCTTTCTCCGCTTCCCAACGGGTCTTGAGTACGGCCAGTTCCTGGCTTTTCTCCGCCAGTTCGCGCTCGAGGGTCTCCAGCCGGGCGCGGCTGCCGGGATCGGTCTCCTTCCGGAGCGCCTCGCGCTCGATCTCGAGCTGCATGACCTTGCGCGAGACCTCGTCCAGCTCGGCCGGCAGGCTGTCGATCTCGGTGCGGAGCCGCGCGGCGGCCTCGTCCACGAGGTCGATCGCCTTGTCGGGTAGAAACCGGTCCGTGATGTACCGGTTCGAGAGCTTGGCTGCGGCGACCAGGGCCGCGTCCTTGATCCGCACACCGTGATGCACCTCGTACCGCTCGCGGAGCCCGCGCAGGATCGAGATCGTGTCCTCGACGCCCGGCTGGCCCACGAACACGGGCTGGAAGCGCCGCTCGAGCGCCGCGTCCTTCTCGACGTGCTTCCGGTACTCGTCTAGCGTGGTGGCGCCGATGAGGTGCAGCTCGCCGCGGGCCAGCATCGGCTTGAGCAGGTTGGCGGCGTCCACCGCGCCTTCGGCCGCGCCCGCGCCGACGACCGTATGCAGCTCGTCAATGAACAGGAGGATCTGGCCCTGGGCCGCCTGGATCTCCTTGAGGACGGCCTTGAGTCGCTCCTCGAACTCGCCCCGGTACTTGGCGCCGGCGACGAGCGCGCCCATATCGAGGACGACGAGCCGCTTCTGCTTGAGCCCCTCGGGCACGTCTCCCTTGACGATCCGCTGGGCGAGCCCCTCGACGATGGCGGTCTTGCCGACGCCGGGCTCCCCGATGAGCACCGGGTTGTTCTTCGTCCGTCGCGAC
>CAZTUO010000406.1:0-2851 GCA_964616355.1 uncultured Nitrospira sp. | reverse complement strand
GTCAGGTGGAACTGCTCCCGGATCCGGTCCATGACCGGCTCCGGGAGCCGCCGAGCGAGATAGAGCGTGGGGCGATGCATGGGGGCATCCTGTTGCTCGGGGAGAGGCGCATCTTAGCGGAGGCCCGGCCTGCGCCACAACCGCTTCCGTCGCCGTCGCCTTGACCTGGCTCAAACGGCTTTGCTAGACTGCGGTGCTAACTCCTTGACTGTTTGGTTGAATTCCTCCCGTACTGTTCCATCACCATATGGGGGAGCATGATGAAGGACTGGCTATCTGACGAAGCAGACCGCCGCGCGCGTCTGGCGTTGCGGGCCGAGGGCAACCCCGACGAATGGGGCGCTGGCGACCTGGAGACGCCGGAAGAGCTGCCTCCGGCCCCCGCCAACGTCGTCGCCAAGCCGGGCAACGGCCGGGTCACCATTTCCTGGGATCCGGTGCCGGACGCCATGTACTATAACCTCTACTTCCTGACCTCCAAGGGCGTCCAGATCAAGTTCTCCGAACTCACCAGACCCATTGCCAGCGCCGCCGACTTTAACCCGAAGAAGGGCGTGAAGAAGGAGAACGGCACCTGCATCGAGGGCGTGACCTCTCCCTACGTGCACGACGACCTCGCCAACGGCACCTGCTATCACTACGTCGTGACCGTCGTGACCCCCAAGGGCGAGAGCCCCGAGTCCGAGGAGGTCATGGCGATCCCCTCGCCGTACCTGGTGGCGCAGATCATCGGGAAGGCCGGGGTGGACGACGGGGAGTTCAACTCGCCGACCGGCATTGCGCTGGACAAGGACGGGAACCTCTACGTCGCGGATACGGATAACCACTCGATCCAGAAGTTTGCCAAGGACGGCACGTTCCTGGCCCGGTGGGGCGGCGAGCCTAGCTCGGAGGAAGGGCAGTTCTATTATCCGCGCGGCCTGGCCACGGGACCCGACGGCGAAGTGTACGTCGCGGACAGCGGGAACAACCGCGTGCAAAAGTTCGACGCCGAGGGCACCTGCATGCAGGCCTGGGGCAAATTCGGGTTCGCCTGGCGCGGGGCCGACATGGGCCGGTTCGACGTCCCCTGGGGCGTCGCGACGGACAAGGACGGCAATATCTACGTGGCGGACACGAGCAACGCGCGGATCCAGAAGTTCGCGGCCGACGGCACGCCCCTGATGAAGTGGGGGCGCGACGGCAGCTTCGACGGGGCCTTCTTCTTCCCGCGCGGGGTGGCCGTGGATTTCGTCGGGAACATCTTCGTTGCGGACGAGGGGAATAACCGGGTCCAGAAATTCGATTCGCGCGGCAGCTTCCTGACCAAATGGGGCAAGGAGGGCAGCGGGCCCGGCCAGTTCAAGGCCCCGTGGGGCGTGGCCTGCGACACGCTCGGCAACGTGTATGTTGTGGATCAGGGTAACCACCGCGTGCAGAAGTTCGACGGGAACGGGACGTTCATCTGCGCCTGGGGCAATCGCGGTATCACGGAAGGGCCCTCGGGTATCGCAGTGGACAAGGAAGGGAACGTCTACGTCGTGGACAGCGGGAACAACCGCGTCATCAAGTACGTCCCGACCGAGGAGGAGCTGCAGAAGGAGCAGGAGGCCGCGGCCAAGCAGGTGGAAGGACTGCCGGCGCCGCGTGCCCTGGTCGCCAAGGCCGGGGACACCGAGGTTACACTGAGCTGGCTCGAGGTCCCGGGGGCCGTCTCGTACAACCTCTACTTCCACACCGAGCCGGGGGTGACCATCCAGACCGGCACCCGCATCGAGGGGGTGACGAGCCCGTACACGCACACCGGCCTGACCAACGACATGCCGTATTACTACGCGCTCAGCGCCGTCTACGAGGACGGCAAGGAGAGCGCACTCTCCGAGGAAGTTTCCGCGATCCCGGTCCTGATTGATATGACCGCGCCGCAGAACCCGAATGTCGTCCTGAACCACGGGGCGTTCATGACGAACTCGCCGGACGTCATCGCGACGATCTCGGCGAACGACATGGATACGGGGGTAGCGGCCTACTACATCTCGGAGAATCCGGTGGCCCCGACCGCCGGAACGCCAGGGTGGGTGGAGGTGCCGCCGGCCCAGAAGTTCGGCGCGACCGTACCCGTGACCCTGTCCCCGGGCGACGGGACCAAGACGGTCTATGTCTGGTTCAAGGATGCGGGCAACAATGTCTCGGTGCCTGCCAGCGCGAGCATCCTGGTCAACACCTCCGGCTACCTCTGCGTCGCCAAGTGGGGCAAGCCGGGCCGCGGGGCCTCGTTGCTGCACGGGGGCGAGTTCATGGCGCCGATGTACGGGCTTGCCGTGGACCAGCAGGGCTGCCTGTTCGTCGTGGACAATGGCAACAACCGCGTCCAGAAGTTCGACAACAACGGGTCGTTCATCTTGCTGTGGGGCAGCTTCGGGTCGGCCAACGCGAACTTCCACAACCCGACCGGCATCGCGTGCGACGCCAAGGGCGATGTCTACGTGGTGGATACGAACAATCACCGGATCCAGAAGTTCGACGGCAAGCTCGGCAGCTACCTCATGAAGTTCGGCTCGCGCGGCAACGGCGAGGGGCAGTTTAGCTCGCCCTGGGGCATCGCGGTGGACCGGGTGCGCGGCTATATCTACGTGGTGGACAGCGCCAATTTCCGGATCCAGAAGTTCGATCTGAACGGCGAGTACATCATGTCGTGGGGCAGCTTCGGATCGAACGACGGCCAGTTCTACTTCGCGCGCGGGATCGCCGTGGATCCGGCGGACGGCGCGGTCTACGTCGTGGACATGGGCAACCACCGGGTCCAGAAGTTCGACACGAGCACGAATGTGCTCCCGCAGCTCATCACCAAATGGGGCGGCGGGCTCGGGCC
>CAZTUO010000405.1:0-2852 GCA_964616355.1 uncultured Nitrospira sp. | reverse complement strand
AAGTGTAGGTTCTCCACTTTTGAGGTCGCAGAAAAGAGAGCCTTTTACCAAAAGTGTTTTTTCGCGAAGGCGTGCCCTGACCCCGACTTGAGATACTGCTCGAACTCGACCGCACGCTCGTCATCTTGAAAGCAGAGACGTATGAGGCGAACCTCCGGCATTGTGCGTTCGAAGCCGTGCTTCGAGGTCCTCGGTCATGCGCTATATAGCGCTGATTTGGATAGGTGAGGCTTTGAAGGACGTAAACGTATTTCATGAGTATGTCCCCCTTCGCGAGCGCTTCGGGGGACAGCCTTCGCTAGAATCTTGGTTGGCTTGCCAACCGAAGCTTTAGCGAAGGTTGGTGGAGGGCACGGGAGTCGAACCCGCGACCCCGACGTTGCGAACGTCGTGCTCTCCCAACTGAGCTAGCCCCCCACCTGTCTCCTTAGCTCGTCCACACCGCGCCGATCTTCTAACGACCCATTTCTCGCTAAACCATCAGACATGCCGAGCCCTTTCCGGCCCGTAAAAGGTCGAAGCCCCCTGATTAAAATTGCCGAGCGTCGTAGGGTTCACCGCGGGAACCGCTCGCGGCTGGATTGCCGGAGCCTCAAGGCCGCGGAGGAGACGGGGAGGAAGACCGGCGCTCGCGCAAGTTCGAAATCGGAGGCCATTATACACGCCCCCCGGGACTCCACAGGACGTTAGTTCACCGCGTCCGCGAGCCCCCACTGCTGGAGGGCCCGCTCGTCGAGGATGCGCAGGAAGCGCGGCCGCAGCACCAGGTCGAAGACTTCGCCCTTGTCCGGAAACAGCTCCAGAATTTCCTCGCGGGTGCGCTCGATCAACGTCAAGGCTTCCTGTCGGCTCAGCGGTGTGTGGGCCAGCCGGTAGGTCGTGAGATCCACGCGGAGGCGAAGCCGGAGCATCCGGATCTGCTCTTCCCGAATTTCCTGCGAGCTGGCCATGGCGGACGCAAGCCCCTACGGATTGATCAAGGCGGCGGTCGGCGGTCCCCTGGCGCCGGCGACGCGCACGCGTCGCCCCTCCACGCTCAGGCGGCCTTCGACGTACAACTGGATCGCCCTCGGGTAGATCCGGTGCTCCTCGGCGAGGATGCGCGCCGCCAGGGTCTCCGCCGTATCGTCCTCCAGCACGGGGACGGCTGCCTGAATGATGATGGGCCCTTCGTCTACCCCTTCCGTCACAAAATGCACGGTGCAGCCGGCCACCTTCACGCCCCAGTCCAACGCCTTCTTCTGGACCTCCAGGCCCGGGAAGGCCGGCAGGAGCGACGGGTGGATGTTCATCATCCGGTTCGCATAGGCTTCGATCAGGACGGGCGTGACAATCCGCATGTACCCGGCCAGGATGACCAGCTCGACGTCGTGCTTGCGCAGCACTTCCAGCGCCGCGCGGTCATAAGCTTCCCGGGCCTCGCGCTTATCCGCCAGGGCCGCGTACGGCTTGGGATCGAGGAAGACCGCGGGAAGCCCGTGGCGCCGGGCCCGCTCCAACGCCGGCGCGTCGGCCCTGTTGCTGAGCACCACGGCGATCCGCGCCCGCAGAGAGCCGGCCTCGATCGCGTCAATGACCGCCTGCAGGTTCGATCCGCGCCCGGACGCGAGCACGCCCAGGCGAACGGTCCGATCCGAGTCAGCCGGCGACATACTCCACCCGCGGGGCGCCGGGCCCGGCCGCAACTGCCTCACCGATGGGGTATGCCCGATCGCCAAGCTCGGCGGCACGGCCGATCAGGCGATCCACGTACTCCGGTGCGACGACGAGCACAAGGCCGATGCCCATGTTGAAGACCCGATACATTTCCTCCTCGTCCACACGGCCGACCTTCTGGACCACCCGGAAGACGGGCGGCACCGGCCACGCCCCGCGCGTGATCCGCGCCCCGCAGCCCATGGGGAAAATGCGCGGCAGGTTCTCCGTGAGCCCTCCGCCGGTAACGTGAGCGATCCCCTTGATCGGAAACTCGGCGGCCAGGGCGAGGAGCTGCTTGGCATAGATGCGGGTCGGCGTCAGCAGCACCTCGCCGAGCGGCCGGTCCAGGTCCGAGATGCGGCTCTCGACGGTGAAGCCGCCCTCCTGGAACAACACCCGACGGACCAGCGAGAAGCCGTTGCTGTGCAGGCCGGTCGAAGCCAGCCCGACCAGCACGTCGCCGGGGCGGATCCGCGCGCCGTCAATGATCTTGGGCCGATCCACGACCCCGACGGCGAAGCCCGCGAGGTCGTATTCGCCCTCGGCGTAGAACGAGGGCATCTCCGCGGTCTCGCCGCCCAGGAGCGCGCACCCGGCCTGGCGGCAACCTTCGACGATTCCCGTGACCACGGCTTCCGCCTTCTCCACAGCCAGCTTACCCGTCGCGAAGTAGTCCAGAAAGAACAGTGGCTCGGCCCCGCTCACCGCGATGTCGTTGACGCACATGGCGACCAGATCAATCCCCACGGTATCGTGCCGGTCCATGAGGAAGGCCACCTTGAGCTTGGTCCCCACTCCGTCGGTCCCCGACACCAGCACAGGATCGGTGTAGCGGCTGGCCTGGAGGCGGAAGAGCCCGCCGAAGCCCCCCAGATCCGTCAGCACCTCCGGCCGGAACGTCGAGCGCACGAGAGAGGTGATGCGGCGGACAAACTCGTGGCCAGCCTCTATGTTCACGCCGGCCTGGCGGTAGGTGGTCATGCCGTCCGACTGTTCAGTTTTCGGTTGCGAGCCCCGAATGACCCGTGCACTGCGCCGCGATGATACAAGACGGCGGTGTACGGGTCAACGAGCGAGCTCCACAAGGGTTTCTAGGTGGGCGGTCTGGGGGAACATGTCGAGCACCCGCGCGCGGCGCAGCCGCAGCGACGGCA
>CAZTUO010000404.1:255-2854 GCA_964616355.1 uncultured Nitrospira sp. | reverse complement strand
CCCGTTCCTGTCTAACGGCGTGACGGCGGGCGCCTTGAGGGCGCATTCGCCCCACGCCCATGGCCACGGCGCCTGTTCCCGGTGGACGGGGCCGGCAGGTCGTGCGCCGGCAGTCCCGGCTAGCCCCCATCCTCCGTTGTTTCACGCCAAAGAAAGGGAAGCGAGATGGCGACTTGGGTTCGTATCGAACATCGCGGCCAGGCCCGCATCGGACAATGCCATGGCGAAGACATCGTGCTCCACGAGGGCGATCTGTTCTCCGGACCGGTTCCCACCGGCGAGACCGTGCCCCTGGCCACGGCGCGGCTGCTCACGCCCTGCACGCCCGGCAAGTTCCTGGGGCTGTGGAACAACTTCCACGAACGGGCGGCGAAGGAAGGTCTGTCGCGCCCGGCGCATCCGCTTTACTTCACCAAGACCGACAATGCCTATCTCGCGGCGGGCGGCATCATCCGCCAGCCCGCCGGCTACGATGGCCCGGTGGTGTTCGAGGGCGAACTGGGGGTGGTGATCGGCAAACGCTGCCACGCCGTCAGTCCCGAGGAGGCCGATGCCTGCATCTTCGGCTACACCTGCGTGAACGACGTCACGGCCCGGGGCATCCTCAAGGCGGATCCCTCCTTCGTGCAGTGGGTTCGCGCCAAGAGCTTCGACACCTTCGGCGTGTTCGGGCCGGCCATCGTCACCGGCATCGATCCCGACGCCCTGCGCGTGCGCACCCTGGTGGATGGCGTCGAGAAGCAGAACTACCCGGTTGCCGACATGTTCTTCCGGCCAAGGTCAGCCGCCTCTCCCATGACATGACCCTCATGCCGGGTGATCTCATCGCCTGTGGCACGTCCGTGGGCACCGAAGCCATGCCCCGGGGGTGTCGGGTCGAGGTGGTGATCGACGGCGTGGGGGTGCTGGCCAACCGCTTCGAATGAGGCCTATTTGAGCAGCAGCAGGGTGACGCTGCGCTGGGTGGAGATGCGGACACTGACGGTTTCAATGTGCCTTCAGGTCCGAAAGTTCAGCTTCGACTTCCCTTATTTCAGCCTGCAACGCGTCAATTTCTGAGCGTAACGCCTTGCGGTGGCGCTCTGTAACCTCTTCAAAAGCTACGGGGTCATCATTCAGCAGACAATAGAGCTCGTACGCAGGAGACTGCCGCAGAGCGTCGAGAGCCTCGATCAGCTCGAGGATCTGGCCCTGCAGTGTGTCGTAAAGCCTTTCAAGTGCCTCGATGTTCTGACTTTCGGCAATGACGATATTGGGTAACCCTTGTCGCGCCAAGTAGCCTTGGGGATCTGTAGCGATCTCTCTCAAGCGGTTGAGATCACCTTCATCGCGAGCGCGGTTGATGTCGCGGGTAAGATGTTCATAAGCGGCCTGTTTCATTGGATCAGCGGCATAGCGATCCGGGTGGAATAGCTTGACCAACTTGCGCCAAAGCTCTTTGACCTCTGTTTCTTCCTGCTCCGTTAGGATCCGTTTGCCTGCCGCAGCCGCAGCCATGCGCTCATAGTCACCACGAATCCGCGCTTCCTCCTGTACGCATTGCGATTCGTAACGCTCTGCTTCGTTCTCACCTTCGCACAACAAGGCGTTCACGGATTTGCGCAACAGGTCAATGCGAATGCGCAACAAATCGCGCAGACGGTACTCCTCCTGTAGCGCCAGGAATAAGCGATATTGGGTCACCGACACGGCCTGATGCAGCGAGGTATACTCTGCTTCCAGCTCAACCAAACGATTTCGGGCCCCCTCAATGAGCATTTCCAGCCGGGCGGCCGCAGGGTCTCGGTAGATTGCCAATGACGTGCCCAGCGGCTGGGTGACCGTTCTCGGCGCTATCGTATCGAGCTGATCGAGATACCAGCGGCCCATCGCGCGGCTACGCGGATGGTCCGAATCGGCAAGCCAGACTAACCAATTTCGCAGATTGGGGTCGTGGCGTGCATCGCGGAAATGGCGCCCCTTGAACTTTCCGAATGGAATACGTGCAGGAAACCACGGCGTTTGCGAGAATGCGACAAGGTCATCGAATCGGAGCAGACCGCGCATCTCACACAAGGGGCGCAACACCCTCTGCAGCAAATCGACTACCGTTTCCACATCGCCGATAGCCGTATGTGCGCCACGTGCGGGGAGCCCGTAATACTGCCGCAGCGTCTGTAGTTTGCAGTTGCCTGCAGGAACGGGATCCAGCAGCCGCTGCGTCAGCTGCAGCAAGCAAAAACCCCGCGCGCCGACAGCTGGAAGGCCCAAGCGCTGCCATTCCGGAATCAGCACCTCATCCCAGTCGTAGTCAAGGTTGTAGGCGCATATTGGAAGGCCGGCCGCATAGTCGGCAAACTCGCGGTAAACCTTGGGTGGGTCGTCGCCGTCACGTTCCAGGATTTCTCGGGTGTAGCCGTGCACGCGGGCCGCCTCGGGCGGAATGTCGGTTCCATGGTTGAGCAGCCTGCGAAAAGGTGGCCCATCTCGCATCCAGCCGCGCATGCGTTGTGCGGCGATCTCGACAACGAAAATCGGTCGGTGCAGCCCTGTGGTTTCCGTATCGATGATGACCCAGGAAGTTGAGTCCATAGGGCGGCCCCGTGCTCAGCGTCGGACG
>CAZTUO010000404.1:0-245 GCA_964616355.1 uncultured Nitrospira sp. | reverse complement strand
CATCGACGTTGACGTTGATGTCGTCCAGTTGCCGCATCCCCCGCAAATTGATCTCCCTTAGCGGGTTATCATGACAATCAAGCACCCTCAAACCGGGCACCGCGCTGAGATCGAGATCGGTCAGCCGGTTTCCCCCGCACCCAAGCCTGGTCAGCCCCGGCACCGGGCTGAGGTCGAGTTCGGTCAGCCGGTTACCGCTGCAGTCAAGCTCGGTCAGCCCCGGCACCGGGCTGAGGTCGAGTTCG
>CAZTUO010000403.1:0-2879 GCA_964616355.1 uncultured Nitrospira sp. | reverse complement strand
CTCTATGACCGTGTCGCCCATGCTCTGGCAGCGTGAGTTATTTTCGGATTAGGGTCGACATCTTGTTGAACTTGAGCGCGAGCAGGCTCTTCTTGGCGATGACCCGCGCGATCTCCATCGCCTTGGGCATCACCTCCCTCTTCGGGACGATGTAATCGAAGACGCCGGTGCACCGCAACTCGCCGGCCGCAAACCGCCGCCCGGTAAACAGCAGCTCCCGCACCTTGCCCATCGGCATGTTGAGCCGCGTGAAGAAGGCGCCCCCCGCCGCCATGACCCCGCGGTCGATCTCCGGAACCGCGAAGAAGGCCTCCTCTGAGGCGACCCGGATGTCACAGAAGGTAGCCATCACGAATCCGACTCCGAGGGCGTGCATGTTGATAGCGGCGATCACCGGCCGGTTGATGTTCAGCAGCGCCGGGAGGCAGTCCTCCACCAGCCGGTAGCGCGCCAGCCGCGATTCGAAGTCGAGCGGCAGAAAATCGTGGAGATCGGCACCCGCGCACCAGGCACGGGCGTCCGGTGGCGCCGTAAGGATCATCACGCGCGTGTCGTCGCTCGACTGGATGATGTCCGCCAGGGCCCGGAGTTCGGGATAGACCTCGAACGACACCGCGTTCACCGGCGGCCGATCGAACGTCACCACCGTGATCCCCTCGGAGTCCGTCTCCAGACGGAAGAACCTCAGCGTTTTCTCGGCCTCGGGCATCTCGCTCCTCCATCAGATGGGCCCGCACCAGGATCCCCGCGCTTCCCCAATCGGGCCCACCCCCACCGAGCGTCAGGCAACCTCGACCTTGGCGTCGCCGTCCACCAGCTTCGTGCCATGCTCGTCCTCGCACCACACGTCGACCGTGTACAGGGTGTGGCCGTTCGGCTGAACCGCCACGTCCCTGACGCGACCCTTCACGTGCAGCCCGACGCCCACGTACGTGGGTCGGATGTACTTGGTCCGCAGCTCGCCGCGCTCCAGGTAGTCCATGCCGAACGCCCGGAGAAGCATCTCCGAGCACCAGTTGGTCATGATCATCCCGTCAGCGTTGGCCGTGGCGAACCCCTGGCTCCTGGCGTACTCCGGGTCGGTGTGGATGTTCGAGCCCGCCTGCCGCAGCTCGCCGGTGGCCGCCGACAGCATCGCGCTGTCGTACCACCGGATCCGCTCCGGCGTGATGCAGCGCACCGGGCCGGGCAGCTCGTCGCCGATCCTGAACCTCGGACTCGCCCCCATCACCGACCTCCCACGGGCTTGTAGCGCAGCAGGGTCCGGTCGTGGTACGTGGTAACCAGGCGGCCGTCCGCCGTGCGCACCTCGAGGTAGAACCAGAGGTACTCGCGGCCGCGCCTAACGTACCTGTCGACGACCCGGCCGGTCACGATGACCTTTTCTCCCGCGTAGGCCGCGCTGTGGTGCTTGGCGTGGTACTCGTAGTGCACCCGCGCGTCCGGCCCCGCCATGCCCGACAGGCGCTGCTCCTTGGTGCAGTTTTCCTCGAGGATCCGCATCTTGTCCACGTGGACCATCGTGGGGGGCCGGATCTGCCGACCCGCGGCGTTGCAGGCGGAATGGAAGTACTCGCTCGTCTCCTCCGTCCCGTGCGCGTACTCGCTGCACATGAAGGGGGTGATGACGTACTCTACGGGCTTGAACACGTCACCCCTCTCGAGGTCGCTGATGTACCCTCCCAGCATGTCGTCCCTCCCCACTTTCCCCCGTCACTGGCTGACCCTGATGCCCGCCGCCTCGATGGTCCTCCGCCACATCTCCGTCTCCTCCTGGAGCCTCTTCCGGGCCTCATCCGGCCCCTGGCCAAGGATCTCAAAACCGATCTTGCGATACTGCTCCCCGACCCTCGGATCGTTGACCGCTTGCCTCATCGCGTTCGCCAGCCTGTCGACGATGGTTGGGGGCGTCTCGGCACGTACGTAGGCCCCGATCCACTGGCTGGCCACGTCGCTGAAGCCGCTCTCCCTCATGGTCGGCGTCTCCGGCACCAGGAACCACCGGCGAGATGTCCCGACCGCCAGCAGCCGAAGCGTCCCCGCCTGGATCCTACCGATGGAGCCTGGAAGGGTATCGAACGCGGCCTGGATCTCGTTCCCGAGCAGCCCCCGCAGCGTGGCGCCCCCGTCGACGTACGGGACGAACTCCATCCTGATCCCAGTCTGCAACTTGAACTGCTCGCCGCGGAGGTGGCCCGACGAGCCGATGCCCGACGCCCCATAGTTGAGCTTGCCGGGGTTGGCCTTCGCGTACTCCACGAACTCCCGCACGGTCCTGACAGGCACCGAGGGGTTCACGAGGAGCACGAAGGGCGTCTCGTTGATCGTCATCACGGGCGTCATGTCCCTGAGAAACCTGTAGGACAGATTCGGCTTCAGCCACGGTTCGCTCGCGACGAGGTTGGTGTGAATCAGCACCGTGTAGCCATCCGCGGGCTGCCGGATGACGTACTCGGTCCCGATCGACCCGGCCGCCCCCGGCTTGTTCTCGACGATGACCGGGCGGCCAAGGATCTCGCCTAGCGGGCCAGCCAGGACACGCGCCGTGGGGTCCACGGTTTCGCCCGGCCCGTAGGGTGCGACGAATCGGATCGGACGCTCCGGGTAGGACCCGGCCTGTGCCCTGCCCTCACCGGGGAACGCCATCGGCGCGAATGACATGGCGACGGCCAGCGTCAGTGCGCGCTTCCACATGGTCTCCTCCCTGGTCTTTGGTTGCTCTCGGCCACTGCCCGCGAGATCATAGGGCGTCAGGACCATCCGGCGGTCGGGGAAGGACCGCGCCCCGCCGTTTCAGGGGAGAGGAACCAGGCATGGGCAAGATTGAACCTCAATTTCGCAGGGGTCGGAGAGTCTTCAGGACCGCGTGGAGCGAGTGA
>CAZTUO010000402.1:0-2894 GCA_964616355.1 uncultured Nitrospira sp. | reverse complement strand
TCGTGTAGAGCCGGGTGAAGACGATGCCATAGGCTCGTTGCAGCTCGCGCCGGAACTGGGCCTCGATTGCCTCCTGCTTGGGCGGGAGGAAGGCGCCGACCGGGTTGTGCACCAGGTTCAGGATCAACCCGCTGCCCTCGACGCCGTAGCCCAGCCGGTTCAAGAGCTGAAGCGCCCAGATAGACTTCTCGAAGACGCCCTCGCCCCGCTGCGCATCGGTCTGGGACGGGCGGAAATACGGAAGCGACGCGATGACCTCGACGCGGTGGGTGGCGAGGAACTCCCCGAGGTCGGCCTGGGAGGGTAGCAGCAGGACGCTGAGGTTGCACCGGTCTATGACGTGCCGGCCCAGGGCCCGCGCCTCCGCAACGAGCCACCGGAAGTTGGGGTTCAGCTCGGGCGCGCCGCCGGTGATGTCCACGGTCGGGATGTCCGTCCGCGCCAGCGCGCGCAGGCACAGCTCGGCCGTCTCGCGGGTCATGCTCTCCGCGCGGTCGGGACCCGCGTCCACGTGGCAGTGCCGGCAGGTCTGATTGCAGAGCTTACCCACGTTGATCTGGAACACCGTGATGCCGGTCGCGCGGAGCGGCTCGAGGCCGAGCGGGTGGAGGCGCGACTCGAACGACGGGCAGGCGGCGGCGGCCAGCAGCCGGCGCTGTTCAGCCGCGGGTGCGAGCGGGCTTCGGCGTGCCAGCAGGCTCAGCCCCATTGCCCCTCCGTGCGCCTCTTCGTTTGCGCCTGCTTGCGGTCACGACAGCCGGCTCGAGCGGCCAGCCGGTTCTCCGGGAACCGGATCTGGCAGCAGCCGAAATCCAGACCGCGCTCGTCGCGTCCCTTGAAGACCCGGCGGAGCCGCGGCGCCACGCGGTAGCAGACCCGCCGCCCCGCGCGCAGGCCCTCGATCAGCCCCGCCTCCCGGAGGATCCGCAGGTGATGCGACACGTGCGGCTGCTCCTGCCGCATCTCCCGTACCAGGTCGCTCACGCACTTGTCCTGCAGGAGCAGCGATTCCAGGATCCGCAGGCGCGTCTCGTCGCCCAGCGCCCGCAGCACCGCCGCGCATTGGGGCGTGGTAAGGGACGGCTGCCGCACCATCGCCTCCGCTCAGCAACAGGCTGTGCCGGATCCACAGGACACGGCGGCGCCCGACACCGCCTGCCCAGCCCGGTTGATGATCGCGAAGTGGGGGCGGTAGGGCGTTGCCTCCAGCACCGCCAGGGTCTTCGAGCAGATCTCCAACGGCTGCCCGCGCCGGAAGCGATGCTGGTCGTCGTCGGCGGCCTCGGTGAAGGGCCCGGTCAGCAATGCAAAGTGCCCCTGCCAGAGGCAGGGTGCCGGTTCGGGCAGGATCGCTAGCCAGCGGGGATCGGCCGGCGCAAGCGGCGTTGGCCGCTCCGACAGCTCGAACAGCCCCGCGAAAGCAGGCGTCTTCAGCAAGGCCGCGGTGCGCGCGTTTACGGCAACCGGGACGCCCCGCTCGTAGGGCTGGCCCAGCTCGTCCACGACGCGGCTGAATGGCCCGCGCAGCGTGGCGAAGCGGACCCCGTTGGGCGCCGTGGCCTCTGGTAGCTTGTACCCGGTCAGGGTCAGGGAGAGGAAATGAATGCCGTCGATGACCTGCCAGGGCAGGACCTTGACCTGGTGGACTCCCAGGAAGCCAGCCCGGCACAACCCCTCGAGGTAGTCGCCGACCTGGAGCGCACCGGCGAGGCAGTCGCCCCACTTGTCCCTGTCATGCAGCAGGTAGTTGGGCACGGGCTGGTCGGCCACGATATCCGAGATCGTGAACCGGCCTCCGGGCTTGAGCACCCGGTACATCTCGCGGAAGACGGCGGGCTTGTCCGGGGACAGGTTGATCACGCAGTTCGAGATGATTACATCCACGCAGGTGTCCTCGATCGGCATCGCCTCCGCCTGCCCCTTGCGGAACTCCGTGTTGGGCGCGGCGTACCCCAGGTTCGCCGCGACGGTCGGCGCATGGCGCCGGGCGATCGCCAGCATCTCGTCGGTCATGTCGATCCCGATGACCCGACCGCTGGGCCCAACGCGCCGGGCGGCGTCGAAACAGTCAATCCCGCCGCCGGAACCGATGTCCAGCACGGTCTCGCCCGGGCGCACGGTCTCAAGTCCCACCGGCGTCCCGCAGCCGTAGGAGATCCTGAGGACTTCGTCGGGGATGAAGGTGCGCAGCTCGTCGAAGTCGTAGCCGGTCGGGCAGCACATCGGCTCCCCAGTCGCCGCCGCCCTCGCATAGCGTTCACTGACGGCCTGGGTAATGGTCGGGTCGGGCATGGCTCCCTCCGCATGGGATGAAATATGGAACGGCTTCCATGTATCAAGCACGGCCGATCCGCGTCAAGAGCATTGTTGCAGAGCGTCCGTCGTCGCCGGGCGGCGGTCTGTAAGCTGGCTCACAAAGAGAAGTCGTCCAGGTCCCAGAAACCTGACAGGATCCGGTTGCGCCAGCCAGGCGGGTACCCGAGTCTGCCCCCGTTGCGGAACCAGGGGGCTGGCCCGCAACGGGCGATCTTCGGCGGGGAGGTTGGTAGGAGGGGAGCCGGAGTGGCACCGCACCGGGCCGGCTTCGGAGACGGCCTACCTCTTCGGTGCCGGCACGTCCTTGGGCTGTCCGTCCTTGATGTCGAGGATCTTCACGTCGAAATAGAGGGTTTTCCCGGCCAGCGGATGGTTGAAGTCCAGTACGACCGTCTTGTCCTTGACTTCTTTGACCTCGACCACGACGGTCCGGCCATCGGGGCGCCGCCCGGTCAGCTTGGTCCCCACCTTGAGGGCGTCGGGCGGGATCATCTCCTTGCTCACCTCCTGGAAGGCTTTCGGGTCGTGCTCGCCGTACCCATCCTTCGGCGCGACGGTCACGTGCTTGCTCTCGCCCT
>CAZTUO010000401.1:0-2898 GCA_964616355.1 uncultured Nitrospira sp. | reverse complement strand
TCATCTGGAGGGCGGCGTCTATTACTGCGGGTTCAACTCGGAGAAGTCGTTCGGGGGGAACAGTTATTTCATTCGACATCCGGCCGGCAACTGGCTGATCGATTCCCCCCGGTACATCAAGCAGCTCGTCGCGGCCTTCGAGCGGATGGGCGGCATCCGGTACATGTTTCTCACGCATGAGGACGACGTGGCGGATTCAGCCCGGTACGCGAAGGGGTTCGGGGCCACCCGCATCATCCATCGGGCAGACGCCCACGCGGCGCCGGGGGCGGAGTGGATCGTGGAGGGAGACGACGCAGTCGAGGTGTCGGCGCAGTTTCGCATCATTCCGGTGCCGGGCCACACGGAAGGCAGCATGGCCTTGCTCTACGGCGACCGCTTCCTGTTTTCCGGCGACCATCTGTGGTGGGATCGAGACGTCCACGGGCTCGGAGCGCCGGAGCGGCTCGTGTGGGACCGGCAACGCCTGCTGGGATCGCTCGCCAAGCTGCTCTCGTATCGCTTCGAGTGGGTGCTGCCGGGCCACGGGGATCGGATGCGCTTGCCGGTCGAGGAGATGGCGAAACACCTGAAGCAATTGGTGGGGCGCCGCGCTCCACAACCCATCCTCTCCCCCAGCAGGGGGGAGAGGATCAGGTGAGGGGGGAAGAGGGAGAATCAATGGCGGTTCAGGTGTACGGCTGCAACCATGTCGCGATCGAAGTGACGGACGCGGAGAAAGCCGTGCAGTTCTACGCGGACGTGTTCGGGTTGAAGATGCTCCGAGGCGGCGAAGGCGCGGCCTGGTGCAAGCTGGGCGAACACCAGTTCATGGCCATCTTCGAGGTCGAACAACTCCAGCCCGATCGGGTGAAACACTTCGGCCTCACGGTCCGCGACGACCGGCAGATCAAAGAAATCCGGAGAAAGCTCACCAGGAAATACAAGCTCAAGCTGGTCCCCGGCTTCCGCTGCGACTTCCGCGATCCCTGGGGCAACCGGATTCAGGTCGTGGATCTCCACGATGAGTCGCTGGTCTGGCTGCTGCCCTACCGAGAGGTGCAGAAAGCCGGGGTCGCCTTCAGGAACGGAGAGCGAGGAAGCAGGCGCAAAAGGTCTTCATTCTCACAAGGAGGAGAACCATGGCCGATGTCATGATCACGCCCAAGAACGATGGGCCGTATTACATCAAAGGCAAAATCAAGATCGTGACCGAAGGCGGCCGCGAGATCGCGGTCGACGGGGCCGAAGCGTGGCTCTGCCGCTGCGGGCACTCGGCCAACAAGCCCTTCTGCGACGGCGCGCACAAGAAGGCCGGCTTCAAGAACAACTTGGACGCGAAATCCTAACAAGAGGGCTGGAGGCCGTAGAGTCCGGAAAAGGAGTAACCGATATGGCGACCAAACTCAAAATTCCCAGTGCGGCCAAGGCGAAGAAATATTTTGCGGACAAACTGGCGTTCACCACCGGTCCCGTCGAATTGGAACGGTGGGTGCAACAGGGCCAGCCGGTGAACATCGTGGACCTGCGGGCTGCGGAGGATTATGCGGAAGGCCACATCCCCGGCGCGGCGAACCTGCCCAAGGACCAATGGGGGGACGCGAAGAAGCTCAAAGCGGTCTTGCGCAAGGACAAGATCAACGTGCTGTATTGCTATTCGCACGTCTGTCACCTGGCGGCGGCGGGAGCGCTTGAGTTTGCGAAGAAGGGCTACCCGGTGATGGAGCTCGAGGGCGGCTGGCGCTGGTGGAAGGAGAACGGATTCGACATCGAGAAATAAGGGCGAGCCAGCTCGAAGCGATCGCCGCTCACGAGGCGCGCGTGGGCACGTTTCTGCTGGTGGCGCTGGGCCTCGGCCTGGTGGCGTATGTCGCCTACAAGGTCACGCATCGACACTGGGTGTTGCGCGAGTGCGGATCGCTCGCATCACGGCGGACGAGCTGAAAGACCTGATGGACAACGGAAATGAGGTTCTGGTGGTGGACCTGCGGGGCGAGCTGGATCATGAAGTCGATCCCTACACGATTCCCGGCGCGCTCCGCATGACGGCGGAGCAGTTGGAGCAGTGCCACCAGGAGATCCTGCGACACCGGGACGTGATCCTCTTCTGTGCCTGCCCCAACGAGGCCACCGCAGCCAAGATGGCGTTGATGCTCCGGCGCAAAGGCATCAGCAAAGTCCGCCCGCTGGCCGGCGGCATCGGGGCTGGGCGGGCGCGGGGGCCCCTGGAGCCGCGGGCGGCACATGCCAGCATCGCCTGATAGACCGGCCCGCCGCCGGGCCTCCTGGCAATGCGGGCCGTCATGCGGTATGATGGAGCCCAGTTTCGGTCGCCATCCAACCATCCAGACACGAAAGGGGGTGACAGGCTTCGACGGGGATCAAGAGGCCAACGGGGCATGCCGAGATCTCGGGGACTCGTAAAACCTCCGGGAAACCAGCAACTGCCAATCACGAACTGGCACTCGCGGCGTAACCGACCGCGACGTCCCTCCGCCTGAGGCCTGCGGGGGCGGAAGGGGCGCGATGCAGCAGGCTGGTCCAAGGCCGGTGCTCAGCGGCTGAGGACGAGACGACACTGGGCTAGCCGCCGTTCTAAGCCAGCCGATGGGCGTGGGCGGCGGCGAAACCAAAACGATCGGCTACGCATGTAGAGCCGTTGCGCTGAAGGTCTTCGGACCCGGGTTCAATTCCCGGCACCTCCACCAATCGTCAGTTTTGCCCCTGGCGGCCACGAGCCGCCAGGGGTTTTCGTAGGCGAGGTGCACGGTTCGGCCCGCCAGCCGAAGGTTCGAGCCGATCCGGATCGTCCACTCCTTCAGCGAGTCCAGATTCTCCGTGGAAGCCACGGAATGGGCTTGGTGAGCCGCGCGGACGAACCGCGTGAGCGGTTCGAGCCAATGATTCCCCCGCCGCTCA
>CAZTUO010000400.1:0-2915 GCA_964616355.1 uncultured Nitrospira sp. | reverse complement strand
ACTGCCGGTGGTTCGTCCCGCCGCCCAGCCGAACGGCCCATTTCTCCAGCGCCCGCAAGCCCGGCGTGGTCTTGCGGGTGTCCAGGATCCGGGTCGGGTAGCCGCGCACGGCCGCGCGGAACCGGCTCGTCAGCGTCGCGATGCCCGAGAGGTGCTGGAGGAAATTCAGGGCGACTCGCTCGGCCATCAGGATCGAGCGGCCGTCGCCTTCGACGACCAGCACGGCGCGCCCCTTCCGCACGAGGGTCCCGTCGCGGAGCGCGCGCACGATGCGCAGGGAGGGATCCACCTCCGCGAAGACCTCCCGCGCCACGGCCACGCCGGCGAGCGTCAACGTCTGCCGCGCCACGATCCTGCCGCGGGCGGGGACCGGATCCGGGAAGAGCGCGGCCGTCGTCACGTCGCCCTGGGCGAGATCCTCCTCGATGGCGGCCCGCACCACGGCCCGGATCTGCGCCCGCGCGGGGAGCATCACCGACCTCCCGCCTCGATCATGCTCCGGAGCTGGCCTTCGCTGCTGGCGAGGATCGCCTGCTCGTGCCGGATCAAGCGGACCCGCGCCGCGTGCTCGGCGACGATCTCGGGTGGGGCCTTCTCGGTGAAGGCGCGGCTGCCCAGCTTGGCCTCAATCCGCTGCAGCTCCTTCGCGTTGTCCACCTGCTGTTTCGTGATCCGGTCGAGGGCCTTGCGGAGGTCCACATCGCCCTCGACCCGCACGCCGATCGTCAGCCCCTCCACGGCGAGCTGCAGGACCTCCCCCGCCGGCCACTGGTCGGTTGGCGCCAGCGTAAACGCGCCGCGGCCGAGGGATTCCAGGTGGGGATGCAGGTCCCCGAGGAGGGCAGACGCCTGCAGATCCCGCGCAGCGGCGTAGAAGGCCAGGCTCTTGCCCGGCGGGTAGGCGAGCAGCGCCCGTCCCGTGCGTGCCGTGGTCACCGCCTGCTCGAGGAGCCGGAAGGCCGCCTCCGCTTCCGGCGCGTCCCACGCGGGCACCGGCGTCGGGTAGGGGCGCACCACGAGGCTCTCGCCCTCGTGCGGGAGCGTCTGCCAGATCTCCTCGGTGATAAAGGGCATGAACGGATGAAGGAGCCGCAACGTGGCTTCGAACGTCTCCACGATCGTGCCGCGGATGCGCCGGGCCTCCGGCGAGTCGCCCGCCTGCAACACGGGCCCTTCGGCCTTGCTCAGAACGGGCTTGATCAGCTCGAGGTACCAGTCGCAGTACTCGTGCCAGACGAACTGGTAGACCCTGCGCGCCGCTTGATCGAAGCGGTATTCCTCCAGCGCCGCGCCGACCTGGCGGATCGTGTCGTTCAGGCGGCTGAGGATCCACCGGTCCGGCAGGGCCCGGTCGGCCGGCGGCACTGTCGCCGCGGGCCCGTCCAGATGCATCAGGATGAACCGGGCGGCGTTCCAAAGCTTGTTGGCGAAGTTCCGGGAGCCCTCGATCTGCGGCGCGCGCCAGCCCCCTTCGTAGTCCTTGTTGACCTCCCGGACCAGCTTGACGTCGCGGCCTGGGGTGCACAGCGACGCCAGCGTGAAGCGGAGCGCGTCGGTCCCGTACCGGTCCATCACCTCCAGCGGGTCCACGACGTTGCCCTTCGACTTGCTCATCTTCTGCCCCTCCGCGTCGCGGACAAGCGCGTGGATGTACACGTCGCGGAAGGGGGCCTGGCCCGTGAACCGCAACCCCATCATGATCATGCGGGCGACCCAGAAGAACAGGATGTCCAGCCCCGTGACCAGGGTGGACGTGGGATAGAAGATCTTCAGCTCGGGCGTTTCCTCGGGCCAGCCCAGGGTGGAGAAGGGCCAGAGGGCCGAGCTGAACCAGGTGTCGAGGACATCGGGGTCTTGCACCAATTGGTCTGCCGGAGCCCCGCAGGTCGGGCACTGCGCCGGCTTGACTCTCGCGACGACGGCCTTCCCCGCCCGCGGGATACGCCATTTGTCGTGTGGAATCGTGGCGGTCAATGCGTCGTCATGGCATTGACGGCAGTACCAAGCCGGGATCTGGTGGCCCCACCAGATCTGGCGGGAGATGCACCAATCCTTGATCTCCCGCATCCAGCCGAGGTAGTTGTTCTTCCACCCTTCGGGGACGATCCTGATGCGGCCGTCCTCGACCGCGGCGATGGCCGGCTCGGCCAGCGGCTTGATCCGGACGAACCACTGGGGCGACAGGAACGGCTCGACGACCGTCTTGCACCGGTAGCACTTGCCAAGCGCCATCTTGTGAGGCTCGACCTTCTCGATGAGCCCGCGCTCCTTGAGGAGGTCCGCGACGATCGCGCGCGCCTTGGGCACCGGTTGGTTGCGCAAGCGCTCCCGCAGGGCACTCTCGACGGCGGCTCGCTCGAGGCCGGCGGAGGAGAAGCGAGCCTCCTCGTCCAGGAGCGCGATGCGGGGTAGCCCGTGCCGCTCGCCGGCCTCGAAGTCGTTGAAGTCGTGCGCGGGCGTGATCTTCACGGCCCCGGTCCCGAACTCGCGGTCCACCAGGATCGGATCGCCCACGATCGGGATCGTGCGATCAGTCAGCGGAAGCCGGACCCGGCGCCCGATGAGGTGCCGGTGGCGCGAGTCCTCCGGATGCACGGCGACCGCCGTGTCGCCCAGCAGGGTCTCTGGCCTGGTCGTCGCCACGGTGAGGAAAGCCCCCTGCTCGTCGGCCGCCGGGTAGCGGATGTGGTAGAGCTGCCCGGTCTGGTCCTCGTGCTCGACCTCGATGTCGGACAGCGCGGTGAGGCAGCGCGGGCACCAGTTGATCAACCGCTCGCCGCGGTAGATGAGCTCGTCCTCGTGCAGCCGGACAAACACCTCGCGCACGGCGCGGGACAGGCCCTCGTCCATCGTGAAGCGCAGCCGGTCCCAGTCGCAGGAGGCGCCGAGCCGTTTGAGCTGCTCGATGATCGTGC
>CAZTUO010000399.1:2073-2921 GCA_964616355.1 uncultured Nitrospira sp. | reverse complement strand
CAGAACATTGGGCCAGACTGGGCCTTGCGGCGGTGCCGGCCCTCCAAGGCCTGGCAACGAAATGGACTTTCCCGCCTCATCTCCCTCTCGCAGCGCCTCCCTCGTCGAGTTCCGGGCTCAGATCGGGGCCCGTGGCTTGCCCACCGGTATCCGCGTGCCTTTCAGAGCGCCCTCGCGGAGCGCGACAACGCTAGCAGTTTGGTTCGTCGCACAACGGCACCGGCCCGCCGCAGCACCCCACTTCATGATTGCACATCACCGTGTCCCCGTTCTGCACCGTGCAGCAGGCCGTATCCTCGCATACCTCCTCGCCGCCGTAGAAAGAGCGAAGATACTCCCCACTTGTGTGGCCGCCTCGGAGCTGCAGGGCACCTCCCGCCAGAAGTGCGAGCGCGCCAGCGATCACGATCATGCCTCGCCACCTGCTCGTCAGCGCTTTCATGGTCAGCCTCCTTGTGGTTCGTGTTCATGGTGTTCGGGTGCCTCTCGGCGGACGCTACTCCGGCTAAGAAGCGTCTGGAGGTCCCCCGACGGGTACACCAAATAGCCGAGCGCTGCGATGCCGCGGAGCGCCGGCGGCGTCTCTCTCACCACTACGAGGCCGTCCCTCCCTCCTAGGAACACTTCTGTCGGCGTGCGCTCGAATAGTTCCGTGAGCAACTGCCGATCGAGCCCGTCTAACGGGGTACCTTTCACTCCAAAGCTTACAGGCGCGTGGACTTGGTAGTCGCGCAGTAGCGCCTCAGCTGTCCGCCGCACCTGAGCGGTCGTGTCCTGAAAGATGAACTGGATCGTGACAGCGTGAGTCTGGGCCAATGCCAGGGCGGACCGCCACCGGGCCGCGTGAT
>CAZTUO010000399.1:0-2037 GCA_964616355.1 uncultured Nitrospira sp. | reverse complement strand
CTCCCGGAGCAAGATCAGCAGACGGGCGCCAGTCTGACTCGGAACGCTGCTGGCCTGCGGGCCGGTTAGCCAAGCACGCAATGCTTCCTGCGGGGAGGCCGCCGTACTGCCGCCGGAGCGCCCGGGAATCTGCGCTCCAGTCAACGCGATGGGCCTCTGGTAGCCAAGGAACGCCGCCGCCACGGCCACAGCTATGGCTGCCCATAGTGATCGCAGCCTAACCGTCACCAGCCCGAAGTCAATAGCTGAGCGCTCGCCTTGATCGCCCGGATCTCGAGAACCCGGGGGATCGCCTCGTCGTCAACGAAGTACGCCAGGTTCCCACTGACCGCAAGAAGCAGCCTGCTCTCCACGAGGGGCTCTCTTGCCTTTCCGAGGGGTGTCACAACTTCGACGAATCTTCTTCGGTCGCGTCCCGCGTCAGGCCAAGTGCCATAGCGCAGCAGGACTCGTCCCTGACTGGCGAACGCCCGTTCCACGACCGGCCAGCTCCGGCGCCAGCGGACGTAGGCGCCGAATCGCCGCGGCATGGCTGAGAAGACAGGAGCGCCCACCGGGAGGGATGTGCGACCCGTGGCTGAGATGATCAGCAGGGAATCAGAAAACTCGCTTGCCACTACGAATTCCCCAGCATCAGAGAGGGCCAGAGAAGACCAGGCTGACCGGGCTACGAAACCCGGCAGCGCCCGGCTGCCCGACAGCACGAAACGCTGAGACTGTTGGAGGCCAGACTCCTGGTACCCCACGACTACGTCTTTCCAGGCGGTCTGCGCCGCGTATACTCTGCCCAGCACCCAGACCCGGGTTCCCTCCGCCGCCATCCCGACTGGAAAGGCCAGGGGCGCCGTCTCGAAGGTGGAAACCACCCGCCCCGCGTCATCGAAGACGGTCACACGCTTCAGCGCTGCATCGAGAACCGCAAGATGCCCTTTGGGCTCGAGATAGGCCGCTGCGACGGGCGCCTGAAACTCCCCTGGGCCCGAGCCCTGGCGACCCAGTACGTCCAAGAGGTGCCCCCGGCGGTCATATCGCTTGACGTCGGGCCCCCTCATGTCGACGATGGCATAGCCGTCGGGAACGACCACCAGGTCCACGGGCCGGACAAGGAGGGCGTGGCCTGGCTCCTCGAGGCGCACGGATTCGACCACAGGAAGGCGGACCTCGATCTCGTCCTGGCTCGCGGCTTGGTACGGCCATTCCACGACCGAAGCCGCTCGCACACATCCTGCCAGCGTAAGAACGGGGAGGATGCAGAAAGGACGGTTGAACCGAACATCCATGACCGCACACCGCCTTCGAGGCACACGCCGGGACCGCCAGGTGTGCCAGCTATCGATCGCGTTCCTACTATTAGCCTCTAGCCTCCATCCCGAACAGGTCAATTCCCCAACCGGCCCTATCATTAACCCAACGGGACACACGGCCTGCCTGTTGGGTTGACTCGCAGGACCACCGGACTCGTCCCGGGGCCGGGCGCCGGCTCGGCGGTGATGGGTCGCGGGGCCTATCGGCCTGCGGAGGAGGCGCCATACTGGCCCGGCCGGGGAACTCGCCGGCCCGGAAGCGCGCGGCAGCTCAGCTTCCTGCCCTGGCAATCTATTCGAGCAGTTCCAGCCAGACACGAAGGGCCTGGTCAACGCGCTCCAGCGGCGGGCCGTTGCCATTATCCCCACACTCGTCCAGCAGCCGGCCTGAGCATTCATAGTCGCCTTGCGCAGCGTTGCATCGGTACGGAACTAATTACGCCCCTCGCCGCCCCCTCGCTCAGCCGAGCCTGGTTCTGGCGAATGCATGCTGACCCAGCGAGGCCCCATCTCCTCCCCGCCTGTAGCGCACCCGCGCGTGACCCCCGAACGGGTGCCCGATCCACCGCCAGCGCGTGGCTACCCTTGGTTTGACTCCGCGGAGCGCGAGAGCAATTATTGACCCGCGCTGCTGGATTTGCTGCACACGGCTCTCCTGGCTGCGGTGGCAACCACGATCCGCGGCGCACCGCCCGAGGTCCTCCTGGGGCTGGAGCAGGGATTGAAGCACGCT
>CAZTUO010000398.1:0-2942 GCA_964616355.1 uncultured Nitrospira sp. | reverse complement strand
GACCCAGCACCAAGCCAACGGTTGGAAACGATGGTGCAGGCCGGCCTTCGCGCGCCGGGATGCGTCAGCCCCTCGCCCGCGCCCTGACCGGCGCCGTGCCGAGGGGAAAGGCGGAACATGATTGCGCGCCTCGTCGAGTTCGCCCTCGAGCAGCGAGTCTTCGTCTGCGTCCTCGGGGTCATGCTGCTGTTCGGGGGGCTCTACGCCTTCCACGTGCTGGACGTCGTCGCCTATCCGGACCCCTCCCCGCCGATGGTCGAGGTCATCACCCAGTATCCCGGCTGGTCGGCCGAGGAGATGGAGCGCCAGATCACGATCCCGCTCGAGGTCGGCTTCGCCGCGATGCCGGGCCTGACCGACATCCGGTCGCTGTCCATCTTCGGGCTCAGCGACATCAAGGTCTACTTCGATTTCCGGACCAACTACTTCTTCGACCGCCAGGAGGTGCTCAACCGGCTGGCGATGATGACCTTGCCGGCCAACGCGAACCCGGCGCTGTCGCCCTGGTGGGCCATCGCGGAGATCTATCGCTACGAGCTCGTGGGGGACGGGGTCTCCCTCACCGACCTCAAGACGATCCAGGACTGGCAGCTCAATCGGGAGTTCAAGCGGGTACCGGGCGTGATTGACGTCACCGCCTTCGGCGGCACGACCAAGGAATACCACGTGGACCTCGACCCCGGGGCGCTCTTCGGCTACGGCATCACGCTGCAGCAGGTGATGGACGCGCTCTCGGGCAGCAACGCCAACGTCGGGGGCAACTATCTGACGATCGGGTCGCAGAACGTGAACATCCGGGGGCTGGGCCTCATTGACAGCCTCGATGACATCGAGAACGTGGTCGTCGCCGAGAAGGCCGGCACCCCGGTCTTCATCAAGAACCTCGGCAAGGTCAGCGTGGGGCACCGTGTCCGCCTGGGCAAGGTCGGCATCGACGACCGGGACGATGTCGTCGAGGGGGTCGTGCTGCTCCAGCGCGGCGCCAAGGCGCTCCCCGTGCTGGAGCGGGTCAAGAAGAAGGTGGAGGAGCTGAACGCCTGGAAGCTGCCGAAGGGGGTGCAGATCAAGACCTTTTACGACCGCACAGTGCTCATCCACACGACGATCGAGACGGTGGTGGACATCCTGATCAGCGGGATCGTCCTCGTCTTCGTGATCCTGTACGTCTTCCTCGGGCACTTCCGGACCTCGGTGATCGTGGCGCTCACGGTCCCGATGGCGCTCCTGTTCACGTTCGTGATGCTGGTCGCGATCGGCGAGTCGGCGAACCTGATCTCGCTCGGCGCCATCGATTTCGGGATCATCGTGGATTCCACGCTGATCATGGTGGAGCGGATCTTCGCCCACCTCGCCCATCGGCCCGCGCCGGGGCTCACGGTGCCGATGTATGTCCTCCGGGCCGCGCGCGAGGTGGGGCGCCCGATCTTCTTCGCGACCACGATCATCGTGGTCGCGTTCATCCCCCTGTTCACGATGACCGGCGTGCCGGGGAAGATCTTCGCGCCGATGTCGCTGACCTATGGGTTCGCCCTGAGCGGCGCCCTGCTGATGGCCTTCACGCTGGCCCCGGCGCTCTGCGCGCTCCTGCTCACGGGGCCGATGCGCGAGGAGGAGATACCGCTCGTCCAGGGCGTCCGGCGGGCCTACCTGACCGCGCTCCGGTGGGCCCTCGGGCACGAGGCCGTCGTGATCGCGATCGCGGTCGCCCTGGTGGGGCTGGCGCTCGGGGTCGTGCCCCTGCTGGGCGGTGAGTTCATGCCGGCGCTGGAAGAGGGCAACCTCTGGGTCCGGGCGACCATGCCCGTGGACATTTCCTTCGCGCAGGCCGGCGAGATCGCCACGCTGGTCCGGGGCATCTTCCGGGAGTTTCCGGAGGTGACGAGCGTGGTGTCCCAGCTCGGCCGACCGGACGACGGGACGGACCCGACGAGCTTCTTCAACGCGGAGTTCCTCGTCAACCTGAAGCCGCGCAAGGACTGGCGGCGGGAGCTCCGGGACAAGGAGCACCTGATCGAGCAGATCGAGGCCAGGCTGGCGACGATTCCCGGCGTCACCTTCAACTTTTCGCAGGTCATCCAGGACAACGTCCAGGAGGCCATGTCCGGCGTCAAGGGGGAAAACTCGATCAAGCTGTTCGGCCCGGACCTCAAGGTGCTGGAGGAGAAGGCGGTGGAGATCGAGCGGATCATGAAGGGCGTGCGGGGCGTCAAGGACCTCGGGATCTTCCGGCTCCGGGGGCAGCCGAACCTGCTGATCCGCGTGGACCGGCAGGCCTGCGCCCGCTACGGGTTGCGGGTGGCGGACGTCAACGCGGTGGTCCAGGCCGCCATCGGCGGCCAGGCTGTGACGCGCGTGTTCGAGGGGGAGCGCTGGTTCGACCTCGTGGTGCGGTTCCTGCCCGCGTACCGGCAGGACGTGGAGACGATCTCGGAAATCCAGGTCAGCACGCCGGAGGGCGCGCGGATCCCGCTCAAGCAGCTCGCCGACATCTCGATGCAAACCGGGGCGTTCATTATCTACCGCGAGAACAATGAGCGGTACATTCCGATCAAGTTCAGCGTGCGGGGGCGGGACCTAGAGAGCACGGTCCAGGAGGCGCAACGCAAGCTCAAGGAGCAAGTGTCGCTGCCCGAGCGCTACCGGATCGAGTGGCACGGCGAGTACGATCAGCTTCAGGACGAGAAGCGCCGGCTCGCCCAAGTCATCCCGCTCAGCCTGGTGTTCATTCTGTTCCTAGTCTACCTGGCCGTCGGCTCGTTCCGCGACGCCGTCCTGGTGCTGCTCACGGTGCCCTTCGCGCTGGTCGGGGGGATCTTCTCGCTGCTGCTGACGGGGACGGACTTCAGCGTGTCCGCCGCTGTGGGGTTCATCTCGCTCTTCGGGGTGGCCATTCAAGGCGGCCTCATCCTCGTGGTCCGCATCCGTGACCTGCGGGAGGAGGG
>CAZTUO010000397.1:0-2948 GCA_964616355.1 uncultured Nitrospira sp. | reverse complement strand
TGCAAGAAGGGATCTGTAATTCGAACCCCCCAGCGCGGGTGTAGCTGGCTCCCCGGCCAGGGGGAAAATCCGAACTTCTCTCCAGTTCAGCCTCCTCGCCACCGCTGACCGCCGCAAGCGGCCGGCGCGGTGGCGGGCGATGGTTCAGACGTCATGACTCTTAATCGTTCGCTCCCACGCCTAGCGCGCCACAAGGAGATATCTCAATATGAGACGGAACTTCGGGCATTCTACAGCAGGTACTCCTTACTTATTTCAAGACGGCGTATGTTCGACTCGCAGCCGAACCCGGGGTACTCGGCCTCTTTCCACTGACGTAATTTTCCCTACTAGGCGGAGCCCGGCGTCCATATCCGCAGCCACGAGTTGGGCAATCTGTCGCGGGAGATATCCCATCACTGCCGACGCCAACTCAACTTTCACTGCGTTCCGGTCGACCGCATTGTCATAGTCCCGAACAAGTGCGACGGGCAGTCCAACCCGAGCGCTCAGCGCGACTTTTGCTCGATCCTCGTAACCGATTCCGCGCACCTCGACCTCGCGAGGAACGATCTCCCTCGCCTCACAGAATTCTCGGAGCAACGGGTTGATGCTCGACCGAGACAGGGCCCTACTGACGTCTTCCAGGACCGGGCTCGTTAGGCCAAAGTCATAATGCAGGCTGTCGGAATCAAGCTGCCCAAGCCACTCCAGGAAATCCGAGTAATTCGGCGTGTCTGTCTCGGCTAGATAGACCGAAGCAACTTCTATGGCGGTACGGCGAAATGGTATCCCTGCTGCCATTGCCCAACATGCTTGACCTGCCCCCGAAAACTGGACCAGTCATAAACGCAGTCCTGACGGCACCATCCGCTGCGTGAACTCTGCGCGAAACTCCTCCGGCGTCCGGTTGCCGAGCGAGCTGTGGGGCCGACGCCAATTGTAGTCGATCCGGTACTCCTCCACGATCCTACGCACGTGCGGGAGGCTCTGAAACCAGTGCTCGTTGAGGCATTCGTCGCGAAAGCGCCCGTTTAGGCTCTCGATGAAGCAGTTCTGGACCGGCTTGCCGGGTTCGATGAAGTCGAGGTGGACGCCGTGCGCATACGCCCACTGGTCGAGTGCCTTGCTGGTGAGCTCTGGGCCGTTATCGAGCCTGATGGTACGCGGGGCGGCACCCCGCGCTGCCACGAGGCGGTCCAGCACCCGCGCCACCTGCGCGCCGGACAGGGACGTGTCCACCTCGATGGCCAGCGCCTCGCGGGTAAAGGCGTCGACAACGGTGAGCATGCGGATCTTCCGCCCCCAGGAGAGCGCGTCGCTCACGAAGTCCAAGCTCCAACACTGGTTCGGCGCCGTGGGCGCCTGGGCGGGAGCGCGCCCGCGCGCCACCCGCTTCCGGGCCCGCTTCCGCACCGCCAGGCCGGCCGCTCGGTAGAGTCGGTGCACCCGTTTGTGATTCACCTGCCAGCCCTCCCGTCGCAGCAGCACGTGCAACCTCCGATACCCGAACCGCCGCCGCTGGGCGGCCAGTTCGCAGAGGCGGTCTCTGAGCGGCCCGTCATCCCGGCTGCTCTCCTGGTAGCGACAGCTCGACCGGCTGATGCCCACCAGCCCGCAGGCGCGGCGCTCGGAGTACGCCCGGGACGTCTCCAGGTGACGCACCGCCTGCCTGCGGGCGGCGGGCGTCAGAAGTTTTTTGCCAGCAGGTCCTTGAGCGCCGCATTGTCGAGCACCTGCTCCGCGAGCAGCTTCTTCAGCCGGCGGTTCTCCTCCTCGAGCGCGCGCAGGCGGCGGGCATCGCTCACGTCCAGCCCGCCGTACTTTCGCTTCCACTGGTACAGCGTCTCCGTCGCGATCCCCAGCCGGCGACAGAGCTCCTTGGCCGGCGCGCCCGCCTCATGCTCCTTCAGTGCCGCCACGATCTGTTCCTCCGTGAACCTGCTTCTCCGCATCCTGTCCTCCTTCAACTAGCCGGAGGACTGTCATTTTACGTGGTCCAGTTTTCGGGGGGCAGGTCAGTCAAGCACCCATGTTGTCTCTAAGTAGTCTCGTGTCCCTTCCGCCGTTCGGCCAGAATTCGGCAGGGGTGCGCTTCCAGCATCCTGCTGGCCCAGCCATTTAAGGCTCCGAAGACTCGACCGTGTCATCCAGCCCAAGCTCCCGCAACGCCGTCCTGGTCTCTTGTTGCTTCTGCTCGCTAACTCCGCCCTCAGGCTCGACCTCGAAAGTCACGTGAATTCGCAAAGTCGGCTCGGTCGCGAAGCGAGTAAGCACCCGCATGTAGAAGTTCGTCCACTTCTGCGGTGGCACATCGCCTTCCCAACGCAAGCGTGCCACCCGACCAGGCGCCTCGACAACGCCGGTGCCAGCCCTGCCCTGGGCAGCCTCCACCCCCACCGCTTCAGTGCCCGAAGGCTCACCTGCCGCATATTCCCCTCCGCCATCTCGCACAGCGCCTTCAGGCCCGGACTCCAACCGTTCTTTCAAAGCGATCGCTTGCTCCCGAGGAAGAAGGACTACCTGGTCTGAAAACTCTACGTTTGCTGGTCCGAAAGACGGCTCGTCAATGGCTGGTGGGCCTTCGAACTCTCCGGTTGACGTCTTCCCCGCATAACCGAACTTCCCCCGTGAAACACCCTCGGCGATGGTGTTCCGTAGCACACTGGGGTCGGGAAGCCGTGGGAATTGAGGTGAAGCGTAAAAGGTGTCCCGCACAGCCTTGGTGCTCCACTCCGCACCAAGAAATCAGGACTGATCACGTCCTCCAGCAGGCCTTCCTGTTTGAGGCGCGCAACGATGAGCGCGACGAGTGACTCCGCCGCGCTGGAATGGAGGAGACCCAGGTCAACTTCTCGTAGGCCTCCGTCTTCCGCTAACAGCAGGAGCCGGCGGTAGGTACGCCACACATTCTCTCTCAAATCCCGCTCGCTGCGCTTCTTCTTCTCCTCGAGTTCCTTCAGCTGTGC
>CAZTUO010000396.1:0-2949 GCA_964616355.1 uncultured Nitrospira sp. | reverse complement strand
CATGGGGGCTGCGTGATGCTCCAGGTTCTGTCCAGGAGAGGGTCGCCATTTGGGGATGCAACCCGGCGGGCAGTTCGTCACACCGGAAGAGTTCGGCTAGCCCGCCGCGCGCATCGCGGTGGATCGTCAGGGGCTTGAAGCCCACCCCTTGGATCTCGCCTTCGGTGAATTCGACCATCCCCTTGCTGTCGAGGGCCCAGAGTTGGCTGACGCCCCCCTCTCTTGACTGGACGATGAACTCTCCGTCCACCACGGAGTTGGCTGACACAACCAGGGGTTCCGGGATCGGCACGATGAACCGCCCCCCATCCTGCAGGTACCGCAATTCTTTTTGGATCACCTCTCTGGCATAGTTCCAGGCCAACAAAAGATAGTAGTCCGGCGGATGCTGCTTGGCATAGGCCGGTGTGCAGATGGGAATGTGCGTACCCGGCAAGACCTTGCCCTGTTTGAACTCCGTCGTATCACTGACAAAGATCAGGTCCTCTCGACCAAGCCCGCAGGCACTGAGCAAGGTATTGCCTTTGGCAGGCGCCCCATAGCCTGCGATGCGCTTGCCTTCGCTGGCGAGACGCCGGATCAATTCCCCCAGCGCTTTCCTGGTCTGCTCGACCCGCTCGGCAAACTTCCGATAGCGACGCTCCCCGGTCAGGCCGGACCGCTCCTCCAGCTCCACGAGCTGCGACACGATCGGCCGAACGGCCCACTGGCCATCCGGGAACCCCGCGAAGACCAGGATCGAGCCGCCGTGGACGGCAAACCGTTCCACGTCCACCACGCGGAGGCCGTGTCGCTCAAACAGCCGCACGAGCGTCCCCACCGAGAAATACGACAGATGCTCGTGGTAGATCGTGTCAAACTGATTCGCGTCGAGCAGGTCGGCAAGGTACGGCACCTCGATGGCGAAGACACCGGTCCGGTCCAGGAGCGCCCGTACCCCCCTGGATGACCTCGCGGAGATCGTCAATGTGCGCAAACACATGCCGCCCGAGGATCAGCCGGGGCCGCCCGTAGTCCCGTTCGAGTCGCCCCGCCAGGTCCACGGAAAAGAATTCCGGTAGCGTCTCGATTCCCTTGCGGTTGGCGATCTCCGCCAGGTTCCTCGCCGGATCTATGCCCAGGACCCGCATGCCCGCCTCCCGGAACACCTCAAGCTGCGTTCCAATGTTGCTCCCGAGCTCCACGACCAGACTGCCGGTGGGAAGTTCAAACCGCCGGGCGCACAGCCCTGCGAGTTGGTGCATGTGCCGGGCGATCATTTTCGAATCAGAGGAGATGTACACATAGTGCCGGTAGAGGACCTCAGGGTCCACCACATGCCGCAGGCTCATGAGCCAGCAACTCCGGCAAACGATCACGTCCAGGGGAAAGCGTGGCTCCCCCTCGTACGACGGAGCCGGATCAAGATAGTTGTTGGCCAGCGGCATCAAGCCGAACGAGAGGACCTCCAGCCAGTCCTCCCGCCCACAGACCTGGCACGCGGTGACCGTACGCATGCGTTCGTTTAGCGGTCCGATACTGTCTGCGTCACAAACTTCGGGCATCGTCCTTCAGACCACGGGCCGTCGGCAGACTGCGCCAAGATACCATGCCGCCCCTTTAAAAGCGACGCATCTGGGGAGCGCTAGCGCGCGTTATTCATGACGGTTCGGCGCGAAATCGCGCAGTCGCCACGCGAGACAGGCGCACGGAGCCGCGAGGGAGGGAGGCATACTTGAAACAGTATGTTGACCGACCGAGCGGCGAGCCCGCCTGCTGGCATGCCGCACCGCCGCATGCCAGCTTGTCGCAGCGGCGAATCCGCGATTGCAGTGGAAGCGTTCATGAATAATGCGCGCTAGGCACCCATACGGAAAAGGAGCAAGCGTCGCCGAGCATCTTGGCCTTCAGGTGGTGCCCGCTGTCCACGTAGTGCGCCGCGATGAACTCCGCGAGGATAGGGTTCATCGGCCAGCCCGTCATGGACCGGCCCTCGTCGCGACATGCGATGAGCAACTCTGCCCCGGTCCGCTGCAGCCCGGCCACGACCTCCGCAGCCCAGGCATCCGCCAAGGCGAGCTCGATTCCCGGAAATCGGTTGGGCGGTGTCGTCCCGGACAGGAAGTAGTAGATCCCCGCTCCGGCCCCCAACACCACCACCCGCGTGCCGGCTTTCGCACGCTCCTTCAGGTATGAGACGACTTCGTCCTGCAGATACAAGGGCTGCTCGCGCGTCAGCCGCCCGCCGGTTGCCGCGAAGGCCTCGGCCAGCCGCCTTCCATCACGGACCAGCCGCGGTTTCTTCGCCAGCGCCGTCACCAACTGTGGCTTCGCATCGTGGAAAAACCACGCCGCCACGATCACGGCGGCCAAAGGAGGCGCAACGAACAAGGCCTTCGCCGGCGATGAGCCACAAATCTGACCTCGGTAGGCCACTACAGCAGCTCCCGCCACCAGCAGGGCGAGGGCAGGGAAGACCAGTCGCGGAGCAACTTGCTTCGGCATCCATTCCCTGGTCAAGGCAAAGACAAGCACTAACAGCATGAGAAGGACGGTCAGTCCCGTAACGATGGCGTCAGCAGCCCCTTGCCGCACCCGCGCCTTCGAAGGGGCTCGCTCTCCTTGTTCATCCTTCAGGACAGACAGCACATACACCAAGCCGATCACAAAGGGGAACGCTACCACTGCCAGCTTCCAGTAGTTGAACCCCCGGATTGCATACACGAAGGAAAAGATTCCGAACAGCAGCGTGGGCCAGATGGCCGTCCAGCGTCGGCCTTCCATGCAAGCTGATCGGGTAACGATTACACCCGCCAAAGCGAGATAGAATGCAGGGATGACGTACCAGAGGACATTGTCCAGCCCCGCGGTCGGATAAGCATGGAGGCCCCAGAGATGGGTGAACGCAAACGCATCGGCCTCAGCCCGCCGGAGAAGATCGCTGACAAAGGTGCCACCGGTTCCCGTCAG
>CAZTUO010000395.1:0-2955 GCA_964616355.1 uncultured Nitrospira sp. | reverse complement strand
GGCAGAAGGCGGCACAAGCCGCTGCGTAGGATGACTCACTCTCAGCACCATAAAACGTGTCTTGACAAACGGGGAGCATTACACCCCAAATCAGTGTCCAAGGAAATCGTGGGGCGGGGGATCGGCCTCTATCCACTCGGAAAAGAGTTTTGAATCCGCCGGTACTTCGTCGATCCTAGTGATTGCCTCAATCAGCTTCTTGTGCTCGTAATTGTGCAACCTTCCTCTCCTGTCACTCGCCCCCGATGTGTCTAGCGCCAAATCGTGTGCTTTCGCACGTTGACGCCAAACTATGGATTATCTGGTTCTGTATAAGACCCCGGGTGGGTCGGACGGCAGTATAAGCCCCGTTCGGTTTCCCCGCAATAGGCCTGCGCAACCTTGCCTATGAGATAGGACTTTCTCCTCGGCGGAGCCTGGTCCGCGGGGATCTTATCGGGTTCCGCCTAAGCCCCCTGGTCAGTCCTGGCTGAGATGGTTCGAATGTCATAGCCGTCTTCAAGCACGTGTGTGGCAAATGAGTGGCGGAACGTGTGGCAGGTGGCGTGCTTGGCGATCCTGACCTTGCGGACGGCGTCCTTGCCGGCACGCTGGACAGCGGACGCATGGAGGTGATGCGGCCCCGCTCGCCGGTCTGGTGATTCACCCACCGGTGTGCGGCGGGGAACACGTATTGCCAGCGCCAGTCGGCCGCGGCGTTTGGGTACCTGCGGGCCAGGGCCTCCGGCAGGGACGCGCGGCCCATCCTTCCTGCAGGTCGCGCTCGTGCATGGCCCGGACCCGTTTCAGATGCGCCTGCGGCGGCCCTTTGACGGCCGGGGGCAGCAGCGCGCGCCGTGATCTGGTTGGCCTCGAAGTCCACGTCCTGAACGCGTTGGCGCAGGCACTCCATAAAGCGAAGGCCTGCGCCGTACCTCAGGCCCGCCATGAGCCGATACTCGCCCTGCAACTCGCCGATCACGGCCCGACCCTCCTCTCAGGTCACCACCACCGGAAGCCGACGGGCTTGCGGGCAGGGATCAAGCCTTCGAGGGATCCAACTCCCGGCCGACCACGTGCCGGTGGAGGAACAGGATCGCACTCAGCGCCGGCGTTTGCGCGGAGGCCTCACCCGTTCCTTTTCTGCCACCTCCCCTGGAGGATGTGCACGATGACGGGAGAACCGCCTAGCCCAATGGCCGTAGGCGTGCTCGGTCCGACGGCCGGAGGTCGAGAGCGCAAGGCGTCGCGCAAGCGGCTCGCCGGCAACGCGAGCCCGCGAATGACCGAGAGGCGAGTCCCGCAGGCCCTATTCATACCTCAACCCGTCCACGACCGGCTGCCGAGACGCCCACCGTGCCGGGACGTAGCCGGCGACCAGCGCCGCGCCCAGCGCCAGCACGACGGCCTCGAGCAGCAGCCCCGGCGGCAGCAGGAACTGGATCGTCCAGCCGAACGACTGCTTGTTGATCACCTTGATCAGCAGCACGGACAGCGCCAGTCCGCCGACGACGCCCAGCAGCGCCCCGAGCAAGCCCAGGTAACAGGCTTCCCACAGGATCAGCCGGCGGAGCTGCGGCCGGCTGGCGCCCACCGCCCGCAGCGTCGCCAGCTCGCGTTGCCGCTCGAGCACGGAGGTCAGCAGCGTGTTGACGATCCCGAGCAGCGCGATCGCCACCGCAATGACCTCCAGGGCGTAGGTGACGGTGAAGGTTCGATCGAAGATCGCCAGGATCTCCCGCTTCAGGTCGGCGTTGCCGACGACGACGAGGTGCCCCTGCCGGCCGACCCGCGTCTCGACGTCCCGCCGGACCGCCGCCGGATCGGCCGCCGGCTCGAGGTACACGGCCAGGACCGTCGCCGTCTCGTCTTGCCAGTACTCCCGATAGAGGCTCCGATCCATGACGACCTTGCCGCCATCGGTGGCGTAGTCGTAGAAGACCCCGACGACCGGAAACTGCCGCTTGCCCGAGGGGGTCATGAGGGCCAGCGTCCCGCCAGGCCCGACGCCGAGCGCGTCGGCCAGGACCTCGGAGAGGATCACGCCCCGTTCCTCGACCGTGCGGCGGAGCAGGCCGCGCGACTCCCCCGAGGCGAAGAGGTAGCGGCTGCGCTCGGCATGGAGCCGGAGATCGCGGGAGACCAGCGAGGCCGGCCGCCCGTCGAGCTCGATCGTGAGCTGCCGGTAGGCATCCACGGCCGCCACGCCGGGCACGCCCGCCACGACCTCCCGCCATTCCAGAGGAATGCGTTTGGCGAGCATACCTTGCTCCTCCCCCCGAAGCCAGGAAGGCGCGGCGACGATCAGGTCAGCGAGGATCGTCTGGTTGATCCACTCCTCCACGGTGTGGCGGAAGCTCTGGATCATGATGCCCACGCCGACCATGATCGCGACGCCGACCATCAGAGCTGAAATCGTCACGGCGTTCCGGCCCGGCGCGCGCGCGACCTGGTCGGCGGCGATGAGTCCGAGCACGTTCCCGCTCCCCCGCCGGCGGACTGGCCCGCGCTCCAGGCGAAGCAGAGTCCCCCAGCCCCGCACCAAGGCAGGCGCGAGCAGCGAGAGACTACCCAGCAGGCAGAACGTCGCGGCGTAGCCGAAGAGCGGGAGCCCGTGGACAGGGCCGGGCAAGGCGAGCAGCCCCGCCGCGACGAGCCCCGCGCCGCCGGTCCAGGCCTGCGCCGAGCCCCACCGCCCCTGCACCGCTTCGTATTCCCCCGGAGCCAGCGCACACGCCGGGAGAGTCCGGCTGGCCTCCAGACTCGGGCTCATCGCCCCCAGCATGGACACAAGCACGCCCATCGCGACGCCCTCGCCGAGCAGGCCCGATGGAAGCTCGGCCAGCCCACCGGTCCCCACCGTCACCGATACGTAGAGCTCCGAGACGGTCCGGCTTACCAGGACGAGGAGAGCCCGGGCCAACACTACGCCGAGGGTCGTGCCCGCCAGGCCGCCGATCGCCCCCATCCACGCCG
>CAZTUO010000394.1:321-2957 GCA_964616355.1 uncultured Nitrospira sp. | reverse complement strand
CCCGACGGCTGGCCGCGCGGGCCACGGCGCGGCCCAGCGGCGCCCCGCATACAGATTCCGGCACCAGCAGAAAGCCCACCAGCAGAATTCCCATCAGCTTGCCCATCATCATCCTCCTCTACGCCCTACGAAACACCCACCACAGGATCCGAAACGGCAGGAACAGCAACCCGAAGCAAAGTCGGATCATGTCTGCCGCCAGGATCCCGATGGTGTGAGCGGCGGCACGCTCGCCCAGGAGCAGGGACAGCACCCCGCGGAAGAGCGCCAGCACCACAAACAGCACTAGCAGCAAGATCATCCACCCGGGCAGCGTTTCGATCAGCGCCTCGATAAACGGCCCGGCAAGCAAAAGGAGTATCACCGTGCCCAAGACACTCAGCGCGGTCCGGACGCGGATCAGGCCCAGCATCAGCGCCAAGCCGACGCCGACGATTACGAGCGGCATCGCCTCGTCAGGCAACCAGAGCCAAAGAGTCCGCATCGTTCCGCCTCTCCGTTGTGTTAAACGTAGTTGCCGGCGTTTTCCTTTCCAGGCAAAACCTCACCCTGGCCTGTCGCGCGGCCTGGGGGCAACGCGGCTGCCCACGCAGCTTGTGGCCGTATTGGGTCAGGAAGGCGGGTTGCCGGTAGATCAGACGTACGGGGCTCGGAGCAAGCTCCACCTCGAAACCGGCCGCAGTCAGTTGCTGGCGGAGCCGCTCCTCACGGGGCCGGTCGCGCCAGGCGGCGGTTAGCCGGAAGAACGACGGCTCAATGTTGTGCTGGCGAAACTCGATCGGCTCGGTCACCCCAGTGGCGTTCAGCGCCTCGATCAACTCAAGACAGCGCCGCTGATGCTCCCGGAGGCGCCCCAGGGATTCTTCGAATCTGGCTGCCGCCCACGCCGCTGCCAGCGGGTGAATGCGCCCATTAAGCGCGAACTCGTTGTCCAGTGCGAGGCCGAGGTCCCGCCGCTGCCTGGAGGGGTGCTGTGTCCACCAAACCAGCTTCTGATAAAGATCGGGGTGAGAGGTGAGAATCGCTCCCCCCTCTCCCGCACACAGCGTCTTGCCGCTGGTAAAGGAGACCACCAGTGCGTCTGCCAGCGAACTAGCCGGAAGTCCGTCTCTGCGCGCGCCGAGGCTCTGGGCAGCATCTGCGATGTACCACAGTCCGTGCTCATCCGCCACTCGGCGAAGGGCGCGCATGTCGGCGGGATGGCCGAAGATGTCCACCGCCAGGATCGCCTTGGTCCGCGGCGTAATGCACCGCGGAACTGCCTCTCGGTCCAGTGTCAGCGTCTGTGCGTCGATGTCGGCGAAAAGAGGGCGATTACCCAGCAGCAGCCAGCCGGCCAGCGAGGCGCCGTAGGTGTACGGGGTCGTGACGAAGTCCACTCCGCGCAGGTTCAGCGCCAGGGCCACAGCCAACAGGCCAGTGGTGGCGTTCGAGACGCAGAGCGCGTAAGCCATGCCGTAATGCCGTCGCAGTTTGGCCTCGAGCTCGGCGACGGCGCCGCCTCCCACCAGTTGCGCGCCAGCTCCGGCCAAGCGTGCCAGCTCCGAAGGCCACTCACAGGTTGACATGGGGGCGCAACTCCTCCAGCCGTTTATTAAGTTCGTCGAGCTTCACGTGCCCCGAGGCGACATCCACCAAGCCCTGCAAGTGGGGCGGAAAGGGATACCCGGCGGGATCGTCGCCCCAAGGCAGGTAAGACCGGGAGAAGCAGGCCTTCACCGCCCAGAGGTCGGCGTAGATGACCGCCGACTGGTCGGCCGAAGGGCAGAAATCGCGGGCCGCCTCCAGGATCAGTTCAGCGTTGAGATCGCCGTGCAGGAGTCGGGTATTCGAGAGAGCGGCTCGCACATGACGCGGATTGGCGGCCTTATCGTAAAAGATGTCGGCCGCCTCTCGGATGCGCGCATCCTGCGGATCGATTTCGAGGCCCGGCTGTACCCTGCGGGCGGTCGCAGCTACGATAGCCGGAAAATCCTCCCGGAGCGGGTGGAGACAGGGGATCAGCACGAAGCGGGAGCGCATGGCCTCGGCCATGCGCCAGGGGCAGTTAGTGGTGCCGATCAACAGCGACTTGCCGCGCCGCGTCTCATCAGACAGCGCCGTCAACATGGCGGCCAGCACCGCGCGGCTGGCGCCGGAGTCGCCGTCGAACTGGCTGCGCTCCATCGGCAGCATCTCGGTGATCTCGTCGGCGAAGGCGATGTTCGGGGTCCACTCGCGCAACACCGTCTGTTGCAGGCGCGCCTTGCGCTCGGTGCCGCCTACATACGGATCTTTGGGGTTGAGCATTTGGTAGGCCGGCGCCTTGGCCTGCTGCGCCGTAAGGATCGCCAAATCGGTTTTCCCGGTGCCCGGCGGTCCCACCAACAGGACGTTGGCAGGCATGGACGGATCGCCGCGCAGCAGCGCCTCTGCCAGCCGGGCCAGGATGCGCGCCGGCGTGGCAATATTCCGCCCGCACAGTTCCAGGTCTCTGACACGCGTCGTGTCCAGCACGGTCAGCGTATGCTCGGAAAGTTCCTCCACATCCCGGGTCTTCTGAATGAGCAGATCCCCGGCCGTCAGCGCGCGGCGGGAACGGTGCGAGGCCCGTAGCATAGCTTCCAGCCCGCGGTTGGGGGTGTTGCGGGTAAGAC
>CAZTUO010000394.1:0-229 GCA_964616355.1 uncultured Nitrospira sp. | reverse complement strand
GCTTTTCCTCGACATCGGGCTGCGGCAGCCACACGCGGTGCAAGGCGCCCGAGACCAACTCATCAATGAGGCCCTCGCGGCCATGGAAAACGACCAGATTGCCGCTAGCGCGCAGCGCCAAGCTGTGGGCCAGGCGGTGGGTCAGCTCGATCGACACCAGTTGCGGGTCGGTCTGGGTGCCGTTGGTGAGACAGCCGGGCGCGAGGTGTTCGGTGAACTCGAACAGGAT
>CAZTUO010000393.1:0-2975 GCA_964616355.1 uncultured Nitrospira sp. | reverse complement strand
CCGTTCGACCACCAGTGCGCCATCCGGCGTAAACGCCGCTATCACGACGAAATCCGGCATGTCCAGGGTATAGAAGTCCTCAACCACGCGACCGTCCGGCAGACGCACAACCTCCGCCCACACGCGTAGCCAGGGCAGGGCATCTGCCACCAACCGCCGGCGAAGGAGCTCCCACGGCTGCAGATCTCGCACGTCAGGCATCTACCGCACCCCGCCTGGTTCGACCGCCTCTGGCGGCTCCTCCCCCGCCTTGCTGTGCTTCAGTGCTGCGATGACTCTGTCTCGCTCACCCTCGGGAGCACTCTCAATCCTGATCCTCACCTGTTCCTCGATCCAGGCATAGGTGCGGGCCAGCCCTTCCTCCAGCGAAATCTCCGGCTCCCAGCCCAACACCTGCCGCAGCCGCGTGTTGTCCGAGTTGCGACCACGTACTCCCTGGGGGCCGGGCACGTGTACCTTGACGATCTCGACCCCGGCGATCTCGGCGATCATGTCCGCCAGTTGGTGGATGGTGACCATCCGATCCTGGCCCAGGTTTAGCGGCTCGTGGTAATCGGACTGCATCAGCAAATGAATGCCCTCGATGCAGTCGTCAATGTAGCAGAAGGAGCGGGTCTGCTCCCCGTCGCCCCAGATCTCCACTTCGGGGTTGCCGGTTAACTTCGCCACCGCCACCTTCCGGCACAAGGCCGCAGGCGCCTTCTCCCGGCCCCCTTCCCAGGTGCCCAGTGGGCCGAAGATGTTATGGAAACGCACGATGCGGGTTTCCAGGCCGTAATCCTCGCGATAGTGCGTGCATAGCCGCTCGGTGATCAGCTTCTCCCAGCCGTAGGCATCTTGAGGCTGCGCGGGATAGGCGTCCTCCTCCTTGAGCGGCGTGACGTTGGCGTCCTCCTGCAGGTATTCGGGGTACACGCAGGCCGAGGACGTGAACAGGTAGCGTTTGACGCCGTTGATGCGCGCCGCTTCAATAGTGTGGACGTTAATGAGCAGGTTGTTGTGCAGGATTTGGGAATGGTGAGACGAGATAAAACCCATGCCACCCATGTCGGCCGCCAGAGCGTACACTTCGTCCACGCCCCGCGTGGCGATCAGGCAATTGTCCCACCGCCGCAGGTCCAGCAACTCAAACTCGTCGGCATCCGTGGGTGCGAACTCGGGGTACTTGATGTCCACCCCGCGCACCCAGTAGCCTTGCTTCTTCAGGTACGTAACCAGATGGTGGCCGATAAACCCACCGGCACCCGTGACGAGTACTCTTGTCGGACTTGGCATGATGTACACTCCCTCACCAGGTAAAGTTCGGTCGATGAGATTTCAATTCAATCGGAGGAGCAGGAGGTGATTCTAACTTCGCTCAGGGTATGCGATAGGAGACACTCACATGCCCAATCCGCTTTGCCGGTCACACATCCCAATCTGTGGAGACGAGCATGGGTCCCAGGGGGAGGAGCTCTTCGATCGCTCCTCCGCCCTACTCATGCATCGGCTCAGGACACGCAGTGGGAAGCGAGAACTTGTACGATTCGCTCTGCTGCCCGTCCATCCCAGAGTTCGGGCACTCGCCCCGCTTTGCCCTGGCCGTCCAATATCGCGAACGCTTCCGCCACAATCCGCTGCGGATCAGAGCCCACCACCGTGTTCGTCCCCTCCGTCACCGTCACCGGCCGCTCCGTGTTCTCCCGTAGGGTCAGGCAGGGCACGCCCAGGATAGTGGTCTCCTCCTGGATGCCGCCGGAATCGGTCAGCACCAGCCGGGCATTGGCCATCAGGTTCAGGAACTCCAGATACCCCAGCGGCTCCGTCCCCCGCAGGTTCGGCATCGCCGCCAGCCGCCCCTCGAAGTCAAACTCCCGCACGCGCCTCACCGTACGCGGGTGGGCGGGGAAGAGAATGGGCAGGCGGGCCTGAATCTCCGTCAGCGCGTTCAGGATGCCCGTCAGCACCTCAGGCGCATCCACATTGGAAGGGCGGTGCAGGGTCAACAAGGCATAGCCCTGGGCCTCTAGTCCATATTCCGACAGCACATCCTGCGCCAGCGCCCGCTCCCTGTGCCGTAGCAGCGTGTCAATCATCACGTTGCCCACGAAGTGGATCTTCTCCTCAGCCACCCCTTCCCGCCGCAGGTTCTCGTTGGCATCCCGCTCGGTGGTGAAGAGCAGGTCGGCAATCCGGTCGGTGAGCACACGGTTGATCTCCTCCGGCATGGTGCGGTCGAAGGAACGCAGGCCCGCTTCCACATGGGCCACCGGAACGCCCAGCTTGGCGCACACCAGGGCGCAGGCCAGGGTCGAGTTCACGTCACCCACCACCAGCACCAGGTCGGGTTTCTGCTCCTGGAGCACCGGCTCAAAGGCGAGCATCACCCGGGCGGTCTGTTGGGCATGGCTCCCGGGGCCCACGCCCAGGTAGACGTCGGGCTGGGGCAGCTTCAGGTCGTCGAAGAACACCTGCGACATCTCGTCGTCGTAGTGCTGGCCGGTGTGCACCAGGAGCTGCTGCAAGGTGTGCGGGTATCTGGCCATCTCCTCCATGATGGGGGCGATCTTCATGAAGTTGGGCCGGGCACCGACGACGTGGAGGATCTTCATTGCGTCTGTCTCAACGTCTCCACCCTGGAGGTCAGCGCCCCAGCACCGGTGTAACGCCATGGCGCCCGCGCTCCTTGATCATGGCCAGCTTTGTGGGATCGGTGTCACAGACCGCCCGGAGCGCCCTGAGGTCAGCGAAGTTACGGACCAGGTTTTTCCCCCACTGGCCGCAGCCGATGACAGCAATTTGGTTCATCTGGTCTATTTGGCTCATCCGACGTGAACTCTCCCATTCCCGTTCGTCATCAGCTGCTGGCGCGAGCCGGAGAGGTTCAGGATAGCCAGGCGCCGGCTGCCCAAAATGATTTCGGATTTCGGATTGCAGATTTCGGATTTTCGAGACTGCTCAAATTCGAAATTCGAAATCCCAAATCCGAAGTTGGC
>CAZTUO010000392.1:0-2983 GCA_964616355.1 uncultured Nitrospira sp. | reverse complement strand
CCGCCCCTTCGGGGGCGGTGGGTCTTCTCTCGTCAACGCCGCTTGGCCTGCCGTTCCACGCCAGTGGGTAACATTTACACGGTTCAGGCGGCCGGATAGCTCGCCGACAAGATCAGTGAGGTCAGGGTTGATGCGCGGAATGCGGTTTCTATCCGGCGCGTCATGGGGACGCGCGGCCCAGGCAAGCAAGGGAGGGAGGTGCACCATGAGGCGCAACGGGGTGTGGAAGGGGCGGGGGATCGCAGTCGTCCTGTGCCTGGAACTCTCGATCCTGCCGGGGGCGGTGGCGCTGGCCTGCGGGATCGGGCCGGACCGGCAGGCCTTCGACTGGAGCCTGGCGGAAGATGCCGAGCCGCTGGCCAACGGCCTGATGCTGGTGGCCTACAGCGGCGACGGCGGCGCCACGGTCGGGCACGTCGCCTATCACCGGGTGATGCGGGTCCTGCCCGGCGTGGCTCCGGATCTGCCCGCCGAAGAGGCGGCGCGCTTCGTCCTGCTCATCACCGAGGGAGACCTGGGGCCGTTGACCTACGTGGTGTTCCGAGAGCCGCTCTCGTATGGCACCGATCTGGACGCCCAGGGGCTGCCCCGGCGCATCTGGGGCGATCCCAACGAGGATGGGGTGAACGGGAACGAGCGCCGGGGTCTGTAGGCGCCTCGGCCCCTCTTGGCGGCCGTCCGGTGAACCCGATATGATGGCGGCGGCACCGCCGTCACCACGGCGGCACCGGAACGGACGATGGAGTCAGAGTCCCTCCTCCAGAAGGCGCTGAGCGTCCTCGAATGGCCGCGGGTGCTGGAGACGCTCGCGGGGCAGGCGCGATCGGTCATGGGCGCCGAGCGGTGCCGCGCCCTGCCGCTCGCGGACGACCTTCCGACGGCGGAGACCTGGGCCCGCGAGACCGCCGAGATGCTCGCGCTACAGGGCAGCAGCGAGCCCTTCCCTTCCCTCTCGTTTCCAGACCTCCGGGAGCCGCTCAGTCGGGTCGGCAAGGGCGCTGTGCTGGAGCTGCACGAGCTGCGGGACGTGTCGCTCGTGCTGGGGCTGGCCTTCGATGTGTTGCGCTACCTGGGCCGGCGCCGCGAACAGGCGCCCGCCCTCTGGGCCATGGCGGAGCCGCTCGAGGTGCTCCACGCAGCCTATCCGGTCAAGCTGGCGATCGATCGGGCGGTGGATCCGGAGGGGCACCTGCGGGAGTCCGCGACGCCGGCGCTGCGGCGGCTCACCCACCACGCGCAAGCGCTCAAGCAGACGATGCGGCATCGGCTGGAGGCGATTCTCTCGTCCCGCCGGTACGCCGAAACCATCCAGGAACGGTACTTCGCGCAGCGCGAGGGCCGGTACGTCATCCCGGTCAAGGTCGAGATGCGCGACAGGGTGCCCGGGATCGTGCACGACGTGTCCGCCAGCGGCGCGACGGTCTTCGTGGAGCCCCGGGAACTGGTCGCGCTGAACAACGCGATCAAAGTCGCCGATCTGGAGGTGGAGCGGGAGGTCCGGAGAATCCTGCAGGAGCTGTCAGCGCTGGTCGGGGAGCACGCGCCCGCGCTCCTGGTCGGGCTGGAGGGGCTCGCCGCTCTGGACTGTATCGGGGCGAAGGCGGCCTTCAGCCAGATGGTCCGTGGCCGGGCGGTGTCGCTCAACGGTCGCGGCCGGATCGCGCTGCGCCAGGCGCGGCATCCGCTGCTCCTGCTCGCCCGTGGGCAGGTGATCCCGAACGACATCGTGCTCGACGAGTCGGTGCGGGTGCTCGTGATCTCCGGCCCGAACACCGGCGGGAAGACGGTCACGCTCAAGCTCGTGGGGCTGGTTGCCCTCATGGTCCGCGCCGGGCTCCAGCCTCCCTGCGAAGAGGGGTCCGACATGGCGGTCTTTCCCGAGATTTACGCCGACATCGGGGACGCCCAGGATCTCACCAAGGATCTGTCCAGCTTCTCGGCGCACATGACCCAGATGATCCAGTTGCTACGTCAGGCCTCGGGTGACGGCGGTCCCCGCGAGGCCGGGCGCACGCTCGTCCTGCTCGACGAGCCGGTGACCTCTACCGATCCGGTCGAGGGCGCGGCCCTGGCCGAGGCGCTGCTGATCCGCCTGGCCGACTTGGGCCTCAAGGTGATCGTCACGACGCACTACAACGGCCTCAAGGCCCTCGCCCAGGCGACCCCCGGCTTCTTGAACGCCAGCGTCGAGTTTGACGTGAGTCGGCTCGCCCCCACGTACCGGCTGATCATGGGCCTGCCGGGCGGCTCCTCCGCGATCGAGATTGCCGGCCGCTTGGGGCTGGACGAGGCGCTGCTGGACCGGGCCGCCGCGCTGCTGCGGCGGGAGGATGTCATGCTGGAGCGGATGCTCGGCGAGCTGCAGGAGAAGCAGCGCCGGCTGGACCAAGACCTCGCGCGTGCCGTGGCGCTCAGGACCGAGGCCGAGCGGGCGGCGCGTCAGGCGGCGGAAATCGCCGAGCGCCTGCAGCGATCCGAGCGGGAAGAGCGGAAGCAGGTAAAGCGGAAGCTGACCGAGGAGTTGCTCAAGGCCCGGGCGGAGGTGCAAGCGGTCCTCGACGGCCTCAAGCGAGAGCGGACGCTCGTGAAAGCCCGAGAGGCGAAAGAGCGGCTGGGCGCGCTCGAAGAGCGTGTGCGGACCGAGTTGGTCCCGGGGCGGGAAACCGTGCCGCTGGACGCGCTCCAGGCCGGCGATGCGGTCGAGGTCACGGGCCTCGGGGTGACGGGCACCCTGTTGGAGGCGCCGCAGGGGAAGAAGCGGGTCCGCGTCCGGGTGGGCGACGCCGAATTGTCCGTGACGGTCTCTTCGCTGATCGGCTTGCGCGACGGCCGGGCGGCGACGCCGGAGCGGCCCAAGGTGGCTCCTGGCGACTCCGTCTCGCTGGTGAGAGCCCGGGAGCGGGAGGCGGCGCCCACCGTCCTGGACCTGCGCGGGAAGACGGCGGAAGAGGCCTTGGACGCCACGCTCGCGGCGCTGGACAAG
>CAZTUO010000391.1:0-2988 GCA_964616355.1 uncultured Nitrospira sp. | reverse complement strand
CCTCGCGAAGGAGCAACTTGCGGGAGGACGCCTGCGTGTTGCGCGATCTCTCACTGCGTTCATCGAGGCGGAGGGTGTAACGGTCGCGCCGTCGGGCGGCTCCAAGCAGGACCATGTCGATCCGACCGGCAAGGCGTATGGGCAAGGCGGTGCTGAAAAGGGTTTCGGGCACGTACCTTTCCCTCGCGATGAGTACACCGCTCAGAAAATCACCCTGTACGCAAGCATCGATCTCGCGCAGATCCGCGGCTACGGCCTCGGGAAAGATGCGACCGAGATGCTCATTCTACTGGCCCTTTACAAGCTGCGCGCGTTCGTGGATAGCCCGATCCGGCTGCGGACGGCGTGCACGTTCGAGCTCAAGAACGGCGGCGACATCGAGAGTACGAACGTCAACGGCTTCAAGTTGCCGAGCAAGACCGATCTGGTAGGGACAAAAAACCCCGGTGGTACGTGGTCTGGCCCATTGCCGCAGCTCATCGCGAAGCTGAGTGGCGAAGACGACGACAAAATGCGAGTCACTCCCGTAACCTTCAAGCCGTAAGGAAAACGGGCCGTGATCTGTCTGCTTTTCGAGTTCCCTGCCAAGCGTTACCACGCGACCCCCTGGGGGCATCACGTCAACGAAGGGCTCGTCGAATGGCCTCCGAGCCCTTGGCGCATTCTCAGGGCGCTCCTCGCCGTTGGCTACACCAAGCTGGGCTGGAGCCAGGTTCCCAAGGAGATGCGCGCGCTCGTCGAGACGCTGGCAGGCAAGTTGCCGGAGTACCGGCTGCCACCGGCGACGGTCGGCCATACGCGCCACTTCATGCCCATCAAAGGCTGGAATCGGGGCGTCCAGAAGACCAGCCTAGTCATCGACGCGTTCGTTTGCCCGCAGGGACCGTTAGGCGTGATCTGGCCGGTGACGCTCAGCCCCTCACAGGAGCAGCTCCTCTCTGCACTGCTCGACCGGCTCGGCTACCTCGGTCGCGCCGAATCACGGGTGAGGGCTCGCCTCGTGTCCAACGGGAATCTTCCAGAAGCTCGGAAGGTATCATTCCAGCGGCAGGACCCTGAGGACGAACCGGTGCGCCTCTTGGCGCCCCTATCACCGACTGAGTATGAGGCGTGGCGCCGTAATTATCCCCAAGCGCCCACCGATCTGCTCGCGGCGCTGCAAATGGAGACCACCGAGCTCGAGAAAGGTAATTGGAGTCTCCCACCGGGCTCGCGTGAGGTGGTGTACTGGCGGCCGGCCGACGCGATTGTGCCGTACTCGCGGGCGCGGAAGGACGGGCATGGTGGTGAGGGCGTTGCCCGTGCGAATGCGGCGCTGTTCGCGCTGACGACCGATCGGAAGCGGGACGTCCTTCCGCTCATGGAACGCGCTTTACCGACGATGGCGCTGGTCCGGCGCGCGCTGCTCAGCAAGCTCAACGAAGGGGAGTTTGCAACCTGCCCCGAGCTAACGGGCAAAGACGAGGAAGGGCGGCCCCTGGAGTCGGGCCATCGTCATGCGCACTATCTCCCGCTTTCGCTCGATCCGCGAAACCGTGGGCGAATTGACCACGTGTTGGTTTACGCGCCCATGGGCTTCGGCCGTGCTGCACAGGGCGCCTTACGACGACTGAGGAAGACGTGGGCAAAGGGGATCGACGACATCGCCGTAACCTTGGTCGGTATCGGAGATATCTCTTCATTCCGAAAGGTTGGTGGTGCTCCACTTCCGGAGCTCGGCAAGAGCACTGTATGGGAGAGCCGCACGCCGTTCATTCCGCCTCGGTTCCTCAAAACCCGTGGCAAAGACTCGCTCGATGGACAAGTGCGTGCCGAGCTGCGCCATCGCGGCCTGCCCGACCTCGCCGCTCCGCCTTCGTTCACCCTGCCAAGGGCTCAGAATAAAGCCGGCCTAGAAGCACGATGGTTCCGCCACTTCGTCCGCACGCGCCAGGACAGCCGGGTGCCAGGACCACCCGCGGGCTTGTTTCACCTCACTTTGACATTTCAGGAATCGGTGACAGGTCCGCTCTGCCTCGGATGGGGTTCTCATTTCGGGCTGGGCGTTTTTGTGCCGACCACAGCAGGTCAAGTTCGAGGCACTGAATGAACGCTGGAACCGTTCCCACCATGCCTTCTCGGCAGCCCTATCGGCGCAGGCGGCGTTGGTGTTAAAACTGTCGCCCAATGTCACAAACCCGAGCGTGTCGCCCAAGTGACAAGTCCTGGAGGAAGCAGGTGTGGATGCTCAAGGCTATCGATCGCTAAGGTGTCTGCTGGTCGAGATCCGTCAGGTCTCGGCGCTCGGGTCCAAGATGTTGGTCGAGGCGTTGGGCTCCAGTGACGCCGGGCGGTGAGGCGGCTGCTCGGCCTCGGAGCCGCTCGCGGCCCTGGTCAAGGTTCGCGGCCGGGAGCGTACGTTCGACGGCGATGCCGAACTTTTCTTGCTTGGCGCCGAGGCTGAGCGCATGCGCATCGCTCACCGGTTCGACCCGCTTTTCGCGGTCAACTCCAGCGTCGTGGACCCGTTGCCCCAACCGAGTCGAGGCGGTGTACCGATGATACAGGTGCGGGCAAGACGATCATGACCGGACTTCTGATCGAGGAGCTCGTCTTCCGGGGCGTGCTCCAGAAGGTGCTCATCATCACGCCCGGCGGCCTGACCAAGCAGTGGGTGGAGGACGAACTGCAGGAGAAGTTCGGGCTCCAGGCACGGCTCGTGAATCGGGCGTCGTTCGAGGAGAGCCAGTGGGGGCGACAAGGCGAGGAAGTCGCGGGTGGCGTCGTGTTGATCGGGGAGGGGCCTTCTTCAAGGAAGCGCTATAGCCGCACCTCCTGCCCGTCGCCCGCCTCCGAGGCGGCATCTCCCGGGGCCTTGGCGTCGATCCTGGGCCGTTCTAACGAGGACCAGCCGGTGGTAGCTGGCCACCGAGGGGACCCGTGGGTGTCCTTCCCAGGAAGACGGAATTGGCGGCGTCTGTCCTTGCGAAAAGGACAGGTGTAGCGTAG
>CAZTUO010000390.1:0-3020 GCA_964616355.1 uncultured Nitrospira sp. | reverse complement strand
CAGGATGTCTCCCTGGCCGATGAGTCCCTCATCGCCAAGCTAAACGACCGCATCGCCCGGGGAGATCTCAAGAACAAGGCTGGACAGTCGGTCACCGAGAAGCTCGACGGCGGCCTGATCCGGGCTGACCGCAAGATCCTCTACCCGATCCGGGAAGACATCCCCGTCATGCTCATCGAGGAGGGCATCCCGCTGGAAGGGATCGTCTGACTGACGGCTTGCCCCCTACCCGCCACAACCTGCTGTGGTCTCGTTTCTCTGCCGTATGGCTGCCGCAGACCCTTCAGGGAAGGTATAGGCGTACGTCGGACCGATAGGTGTCGGTCTTGGAGCCCGTCGAGGTCCCGCACTGGATGCAGAGGTACTCGTAGAGGTTGCCAGTGGGCAGGACAAGCAGGAGCCGCTCACGCGTCGGCGTCGCCTGCCGGCATTTCGGGCAGTAGAGCAGCGAGGCGTGGAAGGACCCGAACTGGTCTTCCGCCTGCTCCTGCTCCCGGGTAAACGCCTCGGACGGACGTGCGGGACGCTGTCCGCGACGAAACCCGCCTTGTGCCGGTTGCCTGGCCACTGCCCGCCCCCTCGGATGAAACGCAGACAGAACGCCCTTACCCGTTTACCAGCCGGGCTCTTCCTGCTCCCGCTTCCCTCTGCCCCGCAACACCCACATGAGGGATCGGAGCCCCTGCACCACCACGTAGAGGAAGAGCCCTACCAGAATCCCGTATCCCCCTGCATGACTCCAAGGCCAATGCTCCGGCGCGTGCAAGATCAGCCCGAGGACGACATGCCCGCCCAATCCCACGCAAAGGGCGAAGATGATCCATTCACGGATGACCGTCGTCCTCCGGGATTGCTCCATCACTCCTGCCTAGCGCGCATTATTCGTGACGGTTCGTCGCGTTGCACCCCTTGCATCGAGAAGAGCAACGGGTACCCGGCAGTCGCCACGCGAGACAGGCGCGCGGAGCCGCGAGGGAGGGAGGCATACTTGAAACAGTATGTTGACCGACCGAGCGGCGAGCCCGCCTGCTGGCATGCCGCACCGCCGCATGCCAGCTTGTCGCAGCGGCGAATCCGCGATTGCAGTAGAAGCATTCATGAATAATGCGCGCTAGGTCCGTGCGACCGGCTGCCGGTGCGACCGTCGCCGTAGGCCCAGCCGTCAGGGCGCGCCTCCCGACCACCGGAACGCTACGGAGCGAAACGCGGTCGGGCACAACCCCGACCGCGCGACGTCGGCCCCTGCACGCCCAACCGGTCCTCCCGCGTCTGGGGCTCCGGTCAGACCGAGCTCTTCGAGGACTCGATCTCCGTCGCGGTGATCAGGCTGGTAAGGTATTGAGACACAAAGGTGAGCGCCTCTTCCCTGCCATCCGCCCGCCGGCCCTTCTCCCGCCGCTGCACGGACAGCTCATGCTCGAGGTCGGACTTCACTTCGCTGAGGACCCGCTGAAGCGACGAAGGGGTGAGGTTCGCGTCCATGTCTTCCAGCTCTTGGCACCGATCCAGCACCCAGTTGAGCCCTTCAATCCTTCCCGCGTAGTTCTCCTGGTCGGCTGTGTCCAGGCGCGCCATCGTGGTGGCAAAGGTTTGGGCTTCGTAAATGAGGTTATAGAAGCTCGTCACGGCCCGCTGCAACGTCGGATTCATACTTCTTGTCCTCTCACAGGGTAAACGTTACTCGTATTCTATACTCGAACCGGGCGGAGAACAAGCGGTTTTTTTAGCGAGTTAGGTAAAGAGGAGGGCGTGGAACTCGGCCATGAAGCCGTAGTAGAGGGGAGCAAAGTCCTTGAGACTCTCCGGGCTCGTTTCCTTGAGTCGCTTGAAGAAGAACACCTGGTGCCGTGGGTCGAGTTGCTGGAGCAGTTCCCCCAGCTTGCCCATCGTGTAACTGCCGGCCGGCACACTCAACACATAGTGGACGAGCCGCTCGACGAACTGTTCGGCAACATAGTCGCTCGTAATGTACCCCTCGGGCAATTTACCGCTTTGGAGGAACTCGTGGAAGGGAATCGCCTGGGCAGCGAAGGGGACGGGGATGGGCGGTGGCGTCGTCATCCTCTTCTCCAGACCGGCAGCCCGACGGCCTGCAATTCGGACACTCTACCGAAGGCTCAACCGGCCCGTCAAGCTCTCGTTCCCGCCGGCTGCCGCCGAACCTTTCGAGAACAGTTGCGCGACGCTTCCGTCCCGGGTCCCACTACCGATCCGGAGTCGGTCGCCCCTCCGGAGAGCTCGGAACCGCCGGGTGCGTCTCCTCTCCGGTACGCCGACGGCCCACGGGTGTCCCCCAGAGATTCAAGAGGGCCAAGGCGAGGCTCCCGACGATCAACCCCGCGCTGGTCTCCCTGATCGTGACGATCCCGTCATCCTGCATCCCCTTTCCCACCTCCGCGACGGTTTCCAGGAACCGGTCCAAGGCCAAGCTGACCGCGACCAATCTGGCTCCCGCCGTATCCCGGATGTGGATCTCTGCCTGTTGTCGCAACGCGGCGGCCTCGGCAGCGCTCCCGGCCGACCGCATGGCTTGTAGCAGCGCCACGGTTCGCTCCCCGGCCGCAAAATAGGCGTCCAGGCTCTCCCGCAACGCCTGCTGCTCACTTCGGCCCCGATGTCCCAGCAAGACGGCAGCGGCCGAATAGCGATCCATCGCCATCTTGATGCGGGCACGTTGAGCCGGGAGCGAGCCGACCACCCGGCTGTACTCGTCGTTTGTCGAAGCTTCCAGCGCTTGAATGACTGTGGCCCGGTAGCGGATCACATCGGCCATGATGTGCGTGAGGTCAGTCGCAGCCAACGTGTGCTCGGTGTACATCTTCCGGAGGTCTTGATCCACCCGGTCCAGCGCCCGTGCGCTCACGAGCCCCAGCAGCACCACCAGCAGGCTGACCAGCGCCTGATTCCAGGACGGCCACCGCCCACACCCTTGGAGTCGCATGGGGTCTCCCCTTAAAGGAAGGGGGCAGGGGCGCGTGCCGCGCCTCCTGCCCCCTCGCCACCTTCCCGGCACGCAACCG
>CAZTUO010000389.1:0-3041 GCA_964616355.1 uncultured Nitrospira sp. | reverse complement strand
TACGCCGAAGGAGGTCGCCGCCTGATTCCATTTCCACACCTATTGACAAGACCTCACGACTGGCTCCGCGATCCGACAATGCGGCGCTTGCTTCAGTATGCGAGTAGAGCGAGTGCATCAGGCGGGCAGAGCTATGGGACGATGGGCCTCAGTGGCTATGCCTGCCGGTGTGGCAATCCTCCTCATCGTCATGATTTCCGAGCCGATCGTCTCTTGTCTGTTTTGATGGGGATCTGCGAAAGTGCCCATACAACAAGGGGATTCTGATACCTGTCCCGCAGGCTGCTTTGGCGGGAGCCCTGGCCAATTCTATGCAGAGACCCTCCTTGTCCCGAGAGGGGCTCAACACCGACGGAGAACGCGTGCACTCGATCTGCATGAAGCTTGGCCGACGGGTGCGGGCCTTGCGGCAGGAACGTGGGTGGTCGCAGGAAACGCTTGCCCAGCAGTCCGGGCTGCACCCGAGCTATATCGGCGGCATCGAACGAGGACAACGCAATCCATCCCTCCTCGTCGTGGCCCAGCTCGCCACCGCGTTCGGCCTGAGTCCCGCGCAACCGCTGCAGGTTCCCGAGCAGGCCCAAAGTCCCTCCTCGATTCCAGGGGTAGCGGCCGACGAGCACCGCCTGCTGGCGACCATGGCCTTCTTTCTGAGCGCATGCGTGTCATGTGAGAAGTTCCATCAATTTCGCCGGACCTTGTCGCGCAATACAGCACACCCCGGGTAGTCGGCACTGCTGCCGACGAGGGGGCTGGCCTCCGAGTGGCCATGTTGGGGACTGAAGGTAGCGCGCCCGTCGGTCGAAGTCCGCTGGCCTGGCGGGTGACCGGCTGGATCGCCGTCAGCTCGATTCCGGCCGCCGTCTGGGCCGCCTGGCTCTTCCTCGCTCCATCTTCCTCGCCACTCGGAACGCTGGTGGGCCCCGCGGGCCTGCTGGGCTGCTTCGTCCTGGCAGTGGCCACGATCATCTGGCTGCTGAAGCGCCAGGTGCTCGTCCCGCTCCGCACGATCGCCCAGGCGGTGAGCCAGGTGGCGCGCCGCCAGCCTGTGGACCTGGGAACCCTGCCGGCCCGGGATGACGAGTTAGGGATCCTGGCGCGCGCCGTGGAGCGCATGGCTCACGAGGTGGCGGAGCACCTGATGCGGCTGCAAGGGGTGAACGCGGTTTGCCGGAGCGTGCAGCAGGCGCAAGTCCTGGAAATGACGGCCTCGCGCTTGGGCGAGTTCTTGACGCAGGTCCTCGAGCAAGCGGTCCGCCTGACCCAGGCGCGGTACGGGGCCGTCGGCGTGTTCGATGAGCGCGGGGAGCGGCTGACGCAGTTTTTCACCGTGGGGCTCGACGACGCCACCCGCGCCGCGATCGGCTCGCCCCCGACGGGGCGAGGTCTGTTGGGCTTCTTGGCCCATGAAGACCAGCCAGTCCGGCTCAAGGATCTGACCGCGCATCCCCGAGCCGTCGGCTTCCCTCCCCACCATCCGCCGATGCGGTCGTTCCTGGGCCAGTCCATCAAGGCCCACGGCCGCCTGTATGGGCGGATCTATCTGACGGAAAAGGTCGGGGCCGACGAGTTCTCCGAGACCGACGCGATGGTCCTGAGTATCCTGGCCGCGCAAGCCGGCGTGGCCATCGAAGACGGGGAGTACCTGAAGCAGCTCCAGCAGGCCAAGGAGCGATACCGCCACCTGCTGGAATCGCCTGAAGAAGGGATCTACGGGGTGGATCTGGAGGGTCGGTGCACCTTCATCAACCGGGCCGGCGCGACCATGCTCGGCTATCGTTCAGACGAGGTGCTCGGCCAGTCCATGCATGCGCTCGTCCATCATACCCGTCGGGATGGATCGCCCTATCAGGCCGAGGAATGCCCCAGTGTGCGAGCTATTCAGATCGGGCAGGGATACCGGCTGGACGACGAGGTGTTGTGGCGCAAGGACGGGACCTGGTTCCCGGTGGAATTTTGCGCGAGTCCGGTCCGGGAGGGGGACCGGGTCACGGGGGCGGTGGTGGCCTTCACGGACATCAGCGTGCGCTAGCAGGCCGAAGAGGCCTTGCGCGCGAAAACGGAGCAATTGCAGGCGATCAGCGACACCATGCTGGCGTTCCTCCGAGACGGCGATTGGCGGTCAGAGAGTGCTAGCCTGCTCCGGAGCGCCTTAGCCCACACCGGCAGCCAGTACGGCTTCATCGGCGTGGTGGTGGAGGGGCCCGCCCTCCGGGTCCTGGCCCATGAGGGAATGCCTTGGAACTCGACGGTCAACCGCGCGTTCTACGAGCAGGCCCTGCCAACCTACCGCGCACAGGGGTACCTGGAATTCAGGAATTTCGAGAATCTGTTCGGGCGGGTCATCACCAGCCACCAGGTGATCTTCTCGAATGATCCAGCCCGCGATCCGCGCGCCGGCGGGTTGCCGCCAGGGCATCCGCCGCTGCGGAGTTTTCTCGGCGTGCCGATCCAGCACGGCAGCGAGGTGGTGGGGATGATCGGGGTGGCGAATCGCCCTGGGGGCTACACGGAAGCCGAGGTGAACGAGGTCGAAATCCTGGCGAGGGCCGCCGACGTGCTCTACGACAGTTATCGTCGGCGGGAACGGGAATCCGCGTTGGAGGCGCAGCTTCGTCAGACTCAGAAGATGGAGGCCATCGGCCGGCTCGCCGGCGGCATCGCGCATGACTTCAACAACCTGCTGATGGTCATCAACGGCCATAGCGACCTGGCGCTCGAGACACTGCCCGCCGACAGCGCGGAACGCCAGAATCTGGCGCAGATCCGGCAGGCCGGGGAGCGAGCATCGGCCCTGACCCGGCAGCTCCTCGCGTTCAGCCGGCAGCAACCAGCCCAGCCCCGGTTGCTCAATCTCAACGCTGCCGTTCGGGCCATGTACGGAATGCTCGAACGCCTCCTGGGCGAACACATCCGGTTGCGGCTGGATCTGATGCCGGAGGAGGCTTGGACTTTGATTGATCCGGGTCAGCTCGATCAGGTCATCATGAACCTGGCCGTCAACGCGCGGGATGCGATGCCGCACGGCGGCACGCTGACGT
>CAZTUO010000388.1:0-3055 GCA_964616355.1 uncultured Nitrospira sp. | reverse complement strand
GAAAAGCGCCAGGCCGGGCTTTTCAGCCACTCCCTCCCGCTCCAGAAAGGAGGCCAGGCACCCGAATAAAAACAGAAGACGCGTCCCTTTTCAACCGCCGTTGACACACGTGCGCTGAAGGGGTACAGCCCCTTCGAACATGGCGTCGGAAGGGGACCGCAGCTCCCAGCGTCGCTCCGCAGAACTTGGCCTTCCCAAGAGCGTTCCTCCCGTAGCGCGAGCTCGGCAGGCAGAGCATAGCGCCGCGCCTTGCCGCTCAAAGATTCGGAGTGCGGGCCGACGCGCGCGGCTCGAGTGCCGCGCTGCCGAAGTAGCTCCGGCCCCTCGCCACTGAAGCTGCGCGGCGCCTCGCCACCACCCGGACAAGATCCTTGACCGAGCGCAAAGCCCCGCGTAATGCTTTAAGCAAGTGCCCGCCTGCTCGCCAGGTTTCGTTTTGCAGAGATGCCCCATGCCACCGCGCGCACCCTCAATCCCGTCACTGCCAACGCCCTCCGCCGCTGCAGGGACGGCCTCGCTTCGCCTGCTCTGCTACGGTGCCGATGCTGTCCAGCGGCTCCAGGTGGCGCCGCTCCTCCCCTGGGCCGAGCTGACCTGGGCTCCCGAGCCGGCCGCCTTCAGCCCAGGCTTGCGGGAGGCCGATCTCGCCATTGTCTTCGCAACACGGCTCGAGCGGGAGGCGCCGGAGCTCCTGGCGAACGCCGCGCGGTCCCTGGCCCCCCTGCCCATCGTGCTTCTGCTCCGTGCCCATCCCCACAACCTTGGCGACGCCCGGACGCTCCCGGTAGACGAACTCTTGTCCTGGGACGACTGCCCCACTCGACTCCCCTCGACCGTAGCCCGCCTGGCAAGCCGGCTACCACGGCGCCGGCTGGCGGCCACGTTCCGCTCGAACCCACAAGTTCCCGCCGCCATCCGGAAAGCCCTCGCCCGTGCCTGCGCCTCGGAGCGTCCGCCGCGCACCGTGAAAGAGCTGGCCGCCGAGACCGGACGCCACCGCTCCACGCTCTGGTCCCAATGGACTGGAGTGCGTCAGCGCACCAGCTCCCCGTTGCGGCTGCAGGACCTGATCGATTGGATCCTCCTGCTCTGCGTCCTGGAAAAGCGGCACAACGGTCAGAAGTGGCTGAGCGCTACCCTCGAGCTCGGGATCGACGAACGCACGCTGCGCCGCCTCTCTAACCGCCTCACGGGCCGCTCGCCCAGCCAACTGACCGACCTCCCACCAAGCCAGGTGTGGCGCTTCTGCGCGGAGGCCGTCGCCCTGACCCGTGTTGAGACGAACGCGACGTTTTGCCCGCAACCTCGACATAATGCCCTTGCCCCCGGCAGGCAAAAGCCTTAGATAAGGCTAGAGAGAACCGTCAGAAGGCTGGCTCCGAGAATGGTTCCAAGCCGACGCTCAAAATCTGCCTCTGACCCGCGTCAAGGCTCAAGATTCAGCGGTGGCAAATATGCTTCGGCGCCGCTCGTCTTGTTACTTGGGTGCGCGCTCTCGGCCCCTACTGCTCTCTTTCCCCAGCATCCGGGCTTGCAACTCAGGGGCGTCGTCGAGATCGGCGTTGCCCACGGCGAATCTTCTTATGAACTTGGCCGCATCGCCGACCTTGCCACTGATCGGCGCGGCCTTGTCTACGTCCTCGACCAGCTCAACAGCGAAGTACGCGTCTACGCGCCGGACGGGCGCTTTCTCAACAGAATCGGCAGAGCCGGCCAGGGACCGGGCGAGTTTTCTCTCCCCACTGCCTTGGTTGTCGCCGGCGAGGACTTGTACGTCCTCGACCAAAGGAACCGACGCATCCTCCAATTCGCGATCGAGGACTCGGTGGCCGTTTATCGCCGTGCCGCTGCACTTCCCTTCCCAGCTTCCGATCTTTGCGTCCTCAACGGCGAAATCTATCTCTTCGGATACTACCGCGGAGCTATTCTTCACGCTTTTTCGATGACCGCAGGAGTGCGCAGGTCCTTCGGCACCTCTTTTGCAGAGAAACCCAGCCGCTTGCTCCACGCCACCACAAACGCAGGCTTCATACTTTGCATTGCACAACCACCTACGCTCATACTGCTCCCCTACATCTGGCCCCGTCTAGATGCCTATTCACCGGATGGCGAACTTCTTTGGCGCACAACGTTGCCGGGCTACCGCGAGCAAAAGATTCAAATCAACCTCGATGGCAGCGTCACGTACAAGTGGAATGAAACCGCCGCATTTCACCTCGGGGCTGGCCTCCACTTCCTGGCGCCAGCTTCCATCATTGTGCAGCTTGGGCTCCTACGGAGAGGCGCGACGAGTCCCGACGCCTTCTCCAGCATCACCACTCAGTTCTTCTCCGTAGAGGACGGCAAGTTCCTGGGCTCGACAGACGAGGTCCCCCGCCTGGGCGGCGTACGCCCCGGGTTCGCGTACGGGGTAGTGAACGATCCCGTTCCGAGGATCACCGTGTATCGGTTGGAAGTCCGTTGGAGATGATAAAAGAATGTTCGTCCGTGTTCGAGGCACTTCCATCCTCAAGCGCATTAGGGCCGTTCGCCCCGTAGACGCAGGCGTCGCTCTCCTCTGCGCCATGCTTGTATTCGGAGGCGGGAAGCTAATTCTTACGCTGCGGGACAACCGTGCTGCGTCGGCCCCCGTCCCATCTCGGAAGCGCTCGGAGCCCCGCACCCGGGAGGAGCTACTGCTCATTTATGTAGGCGCTTCATTCTGCCAGGCTAGCGGGGACCGAGATCTGAGGAACGCAGTCAAGGCCGCGGCGCGGGTGGTGCGGCAGCGCGCTGAGGAAACGGGCGCCGACGCTGTGACTGTAGGGGTCTCGATCGATTGGGCGGTTGAGCTGGGCTCGAAGCACTTGGCGCGATACGGAGAATTCGACGAGATCATAGTGGGAAGAAATTGGTTCAATACTGGCGCGCGTCCGTACATCTAGGAAAATCATCGCGGGATTCCGGCTATACCGCAACTGCTCGTGCTGCGCCGGCGCGTCACTGAAGCCGCTAACGGGGTGGCCTTCGGCGACGACTCAGTACTCACTCGAAGGATTGGCAAGATGGAGATTAT
>CAZTUO010000387.1:0-3059 GCA_964616355.1 uncultured Nitrospira sp. | reverse complement strand
TCGGCTTCCAGGCGCTCCATGATCAGAGCGTCCTCCTCGCCGGTCTCGTGGTCGTGGCCCAGGAGATGCAGGACGCCATGGACGATCATGTGCCTCAGATGGTGCTCGACCGAGCGGTGGTCCTGTTCGCGTTCGAGCAGCTCGGAGGCGCCCAGCGTTGTCTAGAGATGGCGACGGCCTATGCCAAGGAGCGGTACCAGTTCGGGCGTCCTATTGGCTCCTTTCAAGCTGTCAAGCACCGGCTGGCGGACATGTTCGTGGCGGTGGAGTCGGCCCGTTCCAACTGCTATTATGGGGTGTGGGCGGCCGCTGGCGATCACCCCGAGCTGCCCGTTGCAGCCTGCCTGGCCCGCATCAGCGCCACGGAGGCTTACGAGTTCACGGCGCTCGAGAACATCCAGATCCACGGCGGCGTGGGGTTCACCTGGGAGGCTGATCCCCACCTGTACCTGCGGCGAGCTAAGGCCCTTGAGCTGGCGTTGGGCTCTCCTGCCTGCTGGCGGGAGTTGCTTATGCAGAGGCTTGGGTACGGGGCGAAGAGGGGCTGATGGACTTCGAGGACACACCGCAGGAAGCCGCTTTCCGGGCCGAGGCCAGAGCGTGGCTTGAGGCGAACGCGCCCCTCCGGGCGCCCGGCGAACGCGTCCCGGGGTTGTTCTCGGGACCGGAGAGACCCGAGCTGGTGGCTGAGGCTCGTGCCTGGCAAGCGCGGAAGGCGGAAGCCGGCTGGGCAGGCATCACCTGGCCACGAGAGTATGGGGGGCGCGGCGGTACCGTGCTAGAGCAGGTCATCTGGAACCAGGAGGAGTCGCATTACCGCGTCCCGCCGGACATCTTCGCCATTGGCATCGGCATCGCGGGCCCCGTCCTCATGGTTCACGGCACCCCGGAGCAGAAGGCTCGCTACCTGTGGCCCCTGCTCGCCGGCGAGGAGATCTGGTGCCAGCTGTTCAGCGAGCCGGGGGCCGGGTCGGACCTGGCGGGTGTACGCACCAGAGCCGAGTGCCGCGGGGACGAGTGGGTGGTGAATGGCCAAAAGCTGTGGGTTTCGGGGGCCCACTACTCGCGATTCGGCACGCTACTGTGCAGGACTGACCCCGACGTACCCAAGCACCAGGGCCTTACGTATTTTATCCTGGACCTACAATCGCCGGGTGTCGAAATCCGCCCCCTACGGCAGATCACGGGCGGGGCCCACTTCAGCGAGGTCTTCCTCACGGATGTGCGGATCCCCGATGTCAACCGTGTAGGAGCTGTGGGTGATGGGTGGCGTGTGGCGGTAACGACGCTCATGTTCGAGCGGCTTGCCGCGATTGGTAGCCTGGGCATGGTCGGCATGCTGGGGTTCTCCGACCTGGCGGCGCTGGCGGAGGCCACGGTAGTGAGGGGGCGTCGGGCCATCGACGACCCGTGGGTTCGCCAGCGTCTGGCCTCCTTTTACGTGCGCTCGGAGGCGATGCGGTTCACGAGCTACCGGGTGCTGACCGAGCTATCCCGTGGCGGAGTGCCAGGCCCGGAGGGCTCGGTGGGAAAGCTTATCCGCCCGCGGCTGGCGCAGGAGATGGGGGCTCTTGCGCTAGAGCTGCTGGGGGCAATGGGGGCCCTCACTGGTGACGAGGTGGCGGCTGGGTGGCAAGAGGTGTTCTTCGCGGGAACAGGGTTGCGCATCGCGGGCGGCACCGACGAGATCCAGCGGAACATCATCGGCGAGCGGCTCCTGGGGCTGCCCCCGGAACCGCGCGCGGACAAGGATGTCCCCTTCCGAGACGTGCCCACGGGGCCGCGCGGCTAGCTGAGGGCCGGGTGGTGCGGGCCGGGGGCCAATTCTAGTCCGGAGCAGGCTCGGACTTTCTTCGAAGCAAGGTGGCCTCAGGCCCCCGAGACGCGGCGGGCGACATCCCCCCAGTAAGGCTCCCGAAGGACCCGCCGCAGGACCTTCCCGACTGGGCTCCTGGGGAGGGGCTGAGTTCGGAACTCCACGGAGGTAGGCTTCCGGACCGGTCCTACCCGCTCCCTGCACCAGGCGATGAGCTCGTCCTCTGTCGCCTGGTACCCGGGTTTGAGGACCACGACCGCCTTGGGGGTCTCGCCCCACTTTGGGTGGGGCACTCCGATCACTGCGGCCTCCGCGACTGCCGGGTGGGCGAGCAAGGCGCTTTCCACCTCGGCTGGCCAGATGTTGAAACCACCCGAGACGATCATGTCCTCCTTGCGGTCAATTATGTACAAGAACCCGTCGGGGTCGGTGTACCCCAGGTCTCCAGTCCGTACCCAGCCGTCAGGGGTAAGGCGCGAAGCCGTGGCGTCGGGGTCGTTCCAGATCTCCTTCATGGCCCCCGGGGTCCGCACGACGATCTCCCCCACCTCCTCGGGCCCCAGCTCCTGTCCGTCAGGGTTTTCGATGCGTACCAGCACGTTGGGCGTGGGACGCCCGGCCGAGCGGAGCCACGGGCTGCCCGGCACGTGACGTCGGGGAGGCAGGTAGCTGATTGGAGAGGCCTCGCTCTGCCCGTAGCCCTGCCACAGGATGTTGCCCCAGAGCTCGATGGCGGCTTGAAGAGTCTGCTCGGCGATAGGGGCTGCCCCGTACATCACCCAACGCAGGCTGGAGCAGTCGCGCCTCTTGGCGTCCGGGTCGGCCAGAATGAGCTGTATCATGGTCGGGACCAGCAGCATTGTCGTACAGTGCTCCCGCTCGATGAGGTTGAGAACACGGCCTGGGTCGAAGAAGGGCATAACTACCTGCTTTGCCCCACGCGCGATGAAGGCCCACGTGCCGAGCCCGGGGGCATGCGATAGGGGAGTCGCCACGAGGAAGACGTCATCCTCGTCGATGCGGGGGAGGGCAAGGTAGGTCAATCTCCGAGGTGCCCACCCTTGAGCACGTCATTGTGCATGGGGAGGCAGAAGGTGTGGTCAACTATGACCAGCTGCTCGCGCGAACAGAACCAACTGACCCCATGGTACCTCCTGGACCTCCTCCCCGCCTACGGGGTCTTCGAGACAGCCGACGGTCAGCTGCTCACCCTCGGTGTGGTGTTCGAGGATCACTTCTGGCG
>CAZTUO010000386.1:2020-3060 GCA_964616355.1 uncultured Nitrospira sp. | reverse complement strand
CCCCGGCCGTTCCTCGTCTCCGCACGCCCTGCTGAGTCCGTCCGCCGCGCGCCCTTGTCACCTGTTTTCCCCCTCTGTTAGAATAGCGGCGTCGTCGCTCCAGGAGGCACTACCCGGACGCGCGTGCGAAAGATCAGGCTCCGAGAGGGAACGAACACCGCGAACCTGTTCGGCCATCACGACCGCCATCTCAAGCTGCTCGAGGAGGAGCTGGGGGTCCGCATCGCGGCGCGCGGGGACGAGGTGACCCTGGACGGCGCGCCGGAGTCGGTCCGGAAAGCCGAACGGATCGTGACGGAGTTGGCGGCGCTCACGCGCGAGGGCTAAGAGCTCCGGCCCGACGACGTGACCCTGGCCATCAAAGCTTCCCGCGCCACCCAGGACACCCCGCTCAAAGACCTCCTGCTCACGGCCGCGCCCATCGCGACGAAGAAGCGCTTCGTCGCTCCCAAGTCGGCCGCCCAGAAAGCCTACCTGGAGGCCATCCGGAAATACGACATCGTCATCGCGATCGGGCCGGCGGGCACGGGCAAGACCTACTTGGCTATGGCGATGGCCGTGGACGCGCTGACCCGGAGAGAGGTCAGCCGAATCATCCTGGCCCGGCCGGCGGTGGAAGCGGGCGAGAAGCTCGGCTTCCTGCCCGGGGATATGTACGCGAAGGTCAATCCCTACCTCAGGCCGCTCTACGACGCGCTCTACGACATGCTGGACATGGACCGCGCGAACCGGATGGTCGAGCGGGGCGAGATCGAGATCGCGCCGCTGGCCTTCATGCGGGGGCGGACGCTGAACGACTCCTTCGTCATCCTCGACGAGGCGCAGAACGCGACCCCCGAGCAGATGAAGATGTTCCTGACGCGGCTGGGCTTCAATTCCAAAGCAGTGGTGACGGGGGACATCACCCAGGTGGACCTGCCAGCGGATCGCGTCTCGGGGCTCATTGAGGCGCGGGAGATCCTCAAGGAGATCCCGGGGATCCAGTTCGTTTACTTCGACGAGCGCGACGTCGTCCGGCATCGCCTGGTCCAGGAGATCAT
>CAZTUO010000386.1:0-2010 GCA_964616355.1 uncultured Nitrospira sp. | reverse complement strand
CAAGGCCTACGATCTGCACAGCGCGGCCCGGTCTGCGGCGGCAGGCCGGAGCCGGCTGGGACGCCGCCAGGAGGCCCGCGGACGCCCCGGCAGCGGGGCCGGGGAGGATCGCGGAGGCCAGCCCCACTGAGGCCGGTGGTTCGGCGGCGCTCGCCACGGGTGCTGGTGCGGTGCCGGGTGCGGCGCCCGCTCGTGAACCGGCGCGCCCTGGACCGGCTCGCGCGGCGGATCCTCGCGGCGGCGGGCGAGCCAGCGGCTGAGCTGAGCCTCGAGCTCGTCGGTGACGATCGGATCAGGCGGCTGAACAGCCGGTATCGCGGCCGGGATGCGCCGACCGACGTGCTGGCCTTCCCGATGCGCGAGGCGCCGGGGCCTGCCACCTTCCTCCTGGGGGACGTCGTCATTTCCCTCCCCACGGCCGCCCGGCAGGCCGCCGAAGACGGGCGCCGGCTGGACCACGAGATCGCTGCCCTGCTGATCCACGGCGTGCTGCACCTCCTGGGCTATGACCATGAGCGGGGCGCCCGCGAGGCGGCGCGCATGCGGCGCAAGGAGCGGGCCGTCCTGCAGGCGGTTGGCCGGATTCCGAAGCTCACCGCTTAGATGATGATGAAGCCATGGGTCTCTTTGATCGGTTGCGACAGGGCCTGAGCAAGACGCGGGACCGGGTCCGCGGGTCCCTCGCCCGCCTGGTCGGGCGGGAGCCCGATCCGGCAGCCCTGGAGGAGCTTGAGGCCGCGCTCATCGGGGCCGATCTCGGCGTGCGGACCGTGGAGCGGGTCCTCGAGCGGATCCGCACGCAGGCGCGCGGCCTGTCGGGCGCCGGCGACGAACAGGGCCGAGGGCTCGTGCGGCTGGTGCGGGAGACGCTCCTGGAGACGCTCCGTCCCTGCGAGGGCGAGCCGATCGAACGGCTCGTCGCGACGGGGCCGCGGCCGTTCGTCATCCTCACGGTCGGCGTCAACGGGGTCGGCAAGACGACCACGATCGCGAAGCTGGCCCAACGGCTCCGGGCTGGGGGCCGGACCCCCCTGCTCGTCGCCGCCGATACGTTTCGGGCGGCGGCGATCGAGCAGCTTGGCGTGTGGGCCGGCCGGATCGGGGTCGAGGTGATCCGCCATCAGCACGGGGCCGACCCGTCGGCCGTGGCCTTCGACGGGGTGGCGGCGGCCAAGGCCCGCGGGGCCGACGCCGTGCTGATTGACACGGCCGGGCGCCTGCAGACCAAGACGAACCTCATGGACGAGCTGCGCAAGATGAAGCGCGTGCTGGCCCGCGAGCTGCCCGGTGCCCCGCACGAGGTGCTGCTGGTGCTCGACGCGACGCTGGGCCAGAACGCCCTGTCCCAGGCCCGCCTGTTTCACGAGGCGGTCGGGGTGACCGGCCTCGCCCTCACCAAGCTCGATGGCACCGCCCGTGGCGGCATCCTCGTCGCCATCGCCGAGGAGCTGAAGATTCCGGTCCGCCTGATCGGGATCGGCGAGGCGGCGGAGGATCTCCAGGACTTCCGCGCGCCGGAGTTCGTGGAGGCCCTGCTGGATCCTGCCTGACCCGCCGCGGCGCCTCTCCTTCAACCCCGGAAAGGCCTGTGCTATCATAGCCGCGGATCCCGCGCCGGCTCGGGTGTTCCACTGAGGCTGCCCACCCCGGGCGGGCTCGCGCGCTGGACGATCGCTTGCGGCGAAGGAGAACCGGGATGGCCACGATTCTGGTGGTGGACGACGAGCGGATGATCTGCGACCTGCTGCGCGCGATCTTCAGCCGCCACGGCCACGAGGTGCTGACGGCGACCTCGGGCGTCCAGGGCGTCGCCCTGTTCCGCGAGCACCGGCCGCGGATCAGCCTGCTGGACATCCACATGCCGGGGATGAACGGGATCGAGGTGCTCCGAGAGATCCGGGCGATCGACCCGCAGGCCTCCGTCATGATGCTCACGGGCGGGGGAACGGCCGAGCTGGAGAACCAGGCCCGGCAGTTCGGGGCCCTCAGCGCCGAGTACATGCGGAAGAA
>CAZTUO010000385.1:0-3074 GCA_964616355.1 uncultured Nitrospira sp. | reverse complement strand
ATACTTTCCTCAAGCTTCCACACTCGGCCCGCGACCTCATTCACCTCCTTTCGAGTCCAGACACGGACTCACCGTGCTGCTCAGCAAGTTCATTGCCCCAAGCCCGTCTTCCGCTTGGCTGGAGATGACGTGTGGAACCAATTGAAATGACTAGCGAAATCAGCCTTCTTCCGCACGACTGCGAAACGGGAGACGAGCCGGAGGAATCAGATTTGATTCAGCTAGGGGCGGGCCAATGCTCAAGGAATGAAGAAATTCAGTGACTTGGTCGCGAGCATCACAAATGATGCGTGACCGCCTTTCTCAGCGCAGGTTCGCACTAAGAGCGCGATGGAAGCGGTGGGGCAGAATGAGACCTGGAACGCCTGTTACCGGAAGGAATCGAATCCGCGACCGAACCCGAGCTGCGCGAGCCCTTGTCCCGGCTCGGCGATCAGGCGCTCAAGCGGCTGAGGCGAAAAGGAAACGCAGCCCGATTAGCCGTCGCCCTGGTCCAGGTATCGCCTGAGCAACCGGGAAAAGTTCTGCCGCGGCAGGCCGCTCTGCAAGGCTGCCTGTGAGATCTGGCCACCAGACAGAGCCAGTTTGGTTTTGAGGTACACGGTGGTGAAGTCCTTGACGAGTTGGCGCTTGGCTTGGCTATAGGGAGCCGCCAGGTAGGCGCCAAATTCCGTGTCCTCCTTCGGCGTCGCCTCGGAGGAGAGCAGCGCGGTGATCGTGGAGCGAGGGATGGAATCCGCCTTTGCCAGCATCACCGCCCGCTCCATCACGTTGCGCAATTCCCGGATATTGCCGGGCCAGGGGTAGGCGAGCAACTCCTCCATCGCCGCGGGCTCAAGGAAGCAGCGCGATTTGCCCAGTTCCCTCCCGAACTGCGAGACGAAGTGCCGGGCGATGAGCGGAACATCGTCAAGCCGCTCGCGCAGCGGCGGCACGTGGATTTTGATCACGGCGACCCGATAGAAGAGGTCCTTGCGGAATGCACCTGCCCGGACTTTCTCCTGCAAGTCCTGATTCGTCGCCGCGATGAACCGCATATCCACCCGCTTCACCCGCGTGCCGCCGACCGGGCGCACCTCGTTGTCCTCGAGGACCCTGAGCAGCTTGGCCTGCAACGGCGGAGGGAGCTCCCCAATCTCGTCGAGGAAAACGGTGCCCCCGTCGGCCAGCTCGATCAAGCCCGGCTTGTCCGAAACCGCCCCGGTGAAGGCACCGCGCACATGACCGAACAGTTCGCTCTCCACCACCCCCTCGGGCATGGTCGCACAATCAATCACCTGGAACGGCTTGTCCTGTTCCCGGCTCCGTTCGTGGATCGCCCGCGCGATCAGTCCCTTGCCGGTCCCTGTTTCCCCCGTAATCAGGACGGGCGAGCGGACCTGGGCCGCCTCCTCGATCAGGGCGAGCACTGCACGGAACGCGTCGCTGGCGCCAATCAGGCTGCCAGCCTCCGTGACCTGCCGCATGGCCCGCTCAAACGCGGAGTTCCGGCGCACGATCTCGGAGATTCTGATGGCGCGATGCAGCCGCATTCCCAAATCAGTTGGGTTGACGGGTTTCAGGATGAAGTCGTAGGCCCCCCGCCGCATGGCGTCCACGGCTTCAGGAATGCCCTTGATGCGCGTGACCACCAGCACAGGCAGATTCCGGTCAATCTCCTGGATCCGGCTGACCAGATCCAGCCCGTCCATGCCCGGCAGCATCATGTCCGTCAGCACCAGATCCACCGGCCCTTCGGCCAACGCCTGCAAGGCTCCCTCGGCAGTGGCCCGGATCTCGATGCTGACCTCGCCTTCGACCGCCTTGAGGTCCGCCTGCTCGAGCGCGTTGAGCAACAACTCCGCGTCAGCGGCCTGATCTTCCACCACGAGGATCGTGAAGGGGCGCCTGGCCGTCGTCGTGTCGCGACACAGCGGATCAAACGTCAGGTTCGCCATGCCGGTCCTCCGCTTGATGCCTCTCCTCAGAGGACGGGTCGGGCCGAGCCATTGTGGGGACGCCGGCAAGCTCCACGGCGGCGGGCAACGTAAACGCGACCGTGCATCCCGGCTGTTCCGACGGCTCGACGGAGACCGCTCCCCCATACATCTCCACAATCCGCTTCACGATGGCCAACCCGATCCCGCTCCCTTTCGCCCCGTCGGGGCGCAGCCGGACGAACGGCTCGAAGACCCGCTCCCGATGTTGGGGCGGGATGCCCGGGCCGTTGTCACTGACCGAAATTCGTACCAGAGGGCCGTTCCGCGAGACGGTGATCCGAACCTGAGGGTGAGGCTGCCCGCTGGCGAACTTGATCGCGTTGGAAATCAGGTTGTCGAGCACCTGCCGCAAGTAGGCCCGGTGACAGACCACCGCCGGAAACTCAGCCGGCGTTTGAACCCGAACCTTGCGCTGCTCCAGTTCCCCGGCCCGTTCCTTCAGCACATCGGCAAGCACCACGGCGGGATCCACCACCTCCAGCGATTCGCGCCCCACCCCGACCCGGGCTAGCTCGAGAATGTTCTCGATCCGCGTGCTCAGTTCCCGGCCTTCCTCGTCCATGAGCCGTAACCAGCGCTTGGCCCGGTCGTCCAGGCGATCGCCGTACTGGGCCAACATCGCGGCCGCCAGGCCACCGATGCGTTCCCCCGGGCCTTTCATGTCGTGGGCGAGCGTCACGGCCAAATGTTCGAGCTGCTTGAGCCGCGTCTCGAGCCCCTTGCCCCTCTGCGCCAGGGCCTCGTACAGGCGAGCATTGGCGATGGCGAGCGCGGCCTCGCTGGCAAACCCCTTCGCCAGTTGCACGTTCCAAGCCGCATGGGAGACCGCGTGGCTCTGCAGCAACACCAGCACGCCGAACGGCTTGTCCTGGGACAAGAGGGGAATCGAAAGCATGCTCTGCCCGATCAGGTTCCGGCGCCGCACTTCGGGCCGGGTGTCGTCCCGGAGGTTGTCGCCGAACGCCGGCTGGCCGGTTTCATAGGCCTGCACCGACACCGGAAACTCCTCCCACAGCATCACGGACTTGTAAAGCCGGTCATGCCACTCTCCCGAGGCTGCCTCGACGACCCAGCAGCCCATCTTGTCGTTCCTGA
>CAZTUO010000384.1:0-3087 GCA_964616355.1 uncultured Nitrospira sp. | reverse complement strand
CCACTGGGCGTCGCGCTTGGCCAAGTAGTCGTTCACCGTAACCAGGTGGGCGCCCTTCCCGGTCAGCGCGTTCAGGTAGAGCGGCAGGGTGGCGACGAGCGTCTTGCCCTCGCCGGTCTTCATCTCGGCGATTCGACCCCGGTGGAGGACGATGCCCCCGAGGAGCTGGACGTCGAAGTGCCGCATGCCCAGGCAGCGTTTGGACATCTCCCGGCAGGTCGCAAAGGCCTCCGGCAGAAGGTCATCCAAGGGGACGCCAGCGGCCAGGCGCTTGCGGAACTCCTCGGTCTTGTCCCGGAGCTGGGTGTCGGACAGGGCGGCCAGCGACGGCTCCAGCGCGGCGATCTGGTCCACGATCGGCCGCATCCGCTTGATTTCGCGGTCGTTCTTGCTGCCGAACAGGATGTTGAGCAGGCGGATGAGCATGACAGGCTAGGCAGTCCAGGCTTTCCGGGACGTTCGACGGGTCGACTGAGTATACCGTAAACCGTCTCCGAATCAACAGCAAAACCGCCCGCAGGACCCGATACCCGCATCCAGCGCCTCGCAAGTGATGCCCTCGGGTTGCAGGAGGCTCGGCTTGACAGTGCGGTTGTTCCTTCACTAAGATCGCTGCCACCAGAGCGTGCACCCGCCGAAAACGATCCTGCGATGAGCCGTCACCTTCAGCGTCCCGTCGTCCTCCTGCTTACCGTCTGCCTGCTGACGGTAAGCGCCTTGGCCTACGGCCAGACGGTGCAGCATGCGGTGCAGCACGCCCAGCACAAGGCGGCCACCCACGCGACGGCGATCTGCTCCTGGGTCTGCTCGGCGGGCCAGGTCCTTGAGGGCCTAACCGTTCCCCTGCATGTCCATGCTGGTCCGCTGACCGTTGTCAGTCTGCCACCCGGCGAGACCTGGTCGAGCGCGGTCCGGGTGGTGTCTCCCTCCCGCGGTCCTCCTCTTCTCTTCGCCTAGCATAGTGCCCGTAAATTCTTTTCGTCATTCCGGCCAAGGCCGCAGAGCGGCCGCGAGCCGGCATCCAGCGTCGTTGCAAGACCCTGGATGCTGGCTTCCGCCGGTATGACGATACAACGCACTTGCGGAGAGGAGAGGAGCCATGGGGAGCATGGGGAGACTGTGGGCCGCCCCCGCGGCGTGGGCGGCGGGAGTGGTGTGTGCGCTGGGAGCCCTGGCGGCGTTCCCGCACGAGGGCAACGCTGCCTGCGGCAGCGTCACCTGTTTCATCGTCATCGGGTCTCAGCAGCAGATCCCGCAGAAAGGGCTGCTGACCGTCAACCTGTTCTATACCTTCACGCCCATGAGCTTGCAGGGGGGCTCCTCCGGCGTGATCCCGGCCATTGACCAGAATCGACGCCGCCTGATTCTGGATCACCACCGGGAGACCCGGACGATCACGCAAACCGCCACGCTCGACCTGAACTACGGCGTGACCGAGCGGTTCGGGTTCGAGGTCACGGTGCCCTTCTTGAGCCGGATTCACCACCACATTGACGGGCTGGGCGAGACCAACGGCGGCGCCGGCACCAACGTGGACTTCTACGACAGCGGGCTGGGCGACGTGCGGCTGACCGCCAAGTACAACCTCCTCCCCACGCTGCGCAGCATGGTGGTGGCTGGTTTCGGGGTGGAGCTGCCGACCGGGAAATGGAATTCGCGCGACGCGAGCGGTGGGGTGATGGAAGCGCCGGGCCAGCTCGGCCGCGGGCAGGTGGGGCTGATCGGGTCCCTCTACCAGACCTACGAGCTCATCCCCCACCGGCTGAACCAGTTCTCCTTCGCCTCTTACCGGCACACGTTCCGCAACAATGCCGGCTATCAGTTCGGGGACGAGTATCTGCTGAACGGAGGCGTGAACCTCGTCACGGTCCCCTGGCTCGTGCTGACCGCCCAGTTGAACTACCGCTACCTGGTCCACGACAACATGAGCGCCTCGCTGCTGCGCTCGGCGACGCCGAGTGATCCTGTCTTTCCGGATGATCCGATCACGCTCGATGCGGCCATCCGGGACCGACGGGTGCCGAACACCGGCTCGACCTATCTGGCCTTCACGCCGGGGTTCATGATCACTGCGGGCGAGAAGACGCAGCTCTATTTCTATTCGCAGATTCCTGTGGTCCGCGATTTCAACAACAACCTGGCCCAGGACGTGAGCTTTACCTTCGGGCTGACCTACTATTTCCAGGTTCCGGGCGTCTTGTGAGCCGGAGCCGGCGCAGGGAGGCATGGTCATGAGCAGAACGCGAATCAGGACACTCGTGCTGGCGGCCGTCGCCGCGCTGGCTTTGCTCGGGCAAGGTGCTGCCTGGAGCATGGGGGAGCGCCCACCCGTGGTCGGGAGGCCGGCGCCGGACTTCAGCCTGGCGGACCTCCAGGGCCGCACGCAAAGCTTGAGCAGCTTCCGGGGCAAGATCGTGCTGATCAACTTCTGGGCGACCTGGTGCAAACCCTGCACGACCGAGATGCCCGCGATGCAGGCGATGTACGATCGGCTGCGGGACCAGCAGTTCGTCGTCTTGGCCGTCAACGAGCTGGAGGATGAGGCCAAGGTGCGGGAACACATCCAGACCTACCGCCACACCTTTCCGGTGCTGCTCGACCCTGACAACCGGGTCGCCAACCAGTACGGGGTCTTTGGTCTGCCCGTCAGTGTCTTTGTGGATGAAAATGGCCTCGTACAGGAGTACATTAAGGGGGGGCTGCTGACTGAACAGAAGATTCAAGAGGTGGTGAGCCGCATCAAGGACCGGCCCGCCGCCCAATCCGCCGCCGTCCGGTAACGTGAAAGGGATGAGCCTGCACGGTCGCCGATGCATTGCGTGGTGTTTCGCCAGTTGCTTCGCCGTGGTGCAGGTCGTGGTGTCCGTGCAGGCCGTGGGCCACGCGATGGAGCACGTGCGGCACGACGCGACGCCCCACGCCCCGGCCGGATGTACCTGGCTCCATGTTGTCGGAGAATCCCTTGAAACCGCGGCCGACACCGGCCTGCTCCGGTTCGCCTTCGTGACCTCAGTCGAGGTTCCCGCCTCCTGCTGGAGCGGGGTCCTGCTCCCGCTCCGGTCCTGCTCGCGCGCCCCGCCGCCCGTC
>CAZTUO010000383.1:0-3096 GCA_964616355.1 uncultured Nitrospira sp. | reverse complement strand
CGTCCAGGTCGCTCACCACGGTCAAGAACTTGTCCTTCTTGCCGAGGAAGATCTCGTCGCCCCCCAGGTCCCGCACCGGCTTTCGGGGGCGGCTGGTGGCCCAGCGCTGGAGGGCGCGCTTGTCGATCCGCCGGACCGTGGCCGGGGCCAGGCCCCACTTCGCCGCGACGCGGCTCACCGGCGCGGCCTCACAGTCTCGCGCCACGGCCGCCTCCCGCCGGGCCGTGCGCGGGGCCTCGCCCGCGAGAACCGGCAGCCGCTCGGTCCGCCCCCCGCCGCGCCGGCAGGCGACCCGGTGCACCTCCAGCACCAGCCAGCCCTGCCAGGGCCCCCAGGGCAGGTCCCGCACCCGGCGCTCCTTCCAGTCGCGCCCGGAGCGGGTCCCGATGCCACAGCCCGAGCACGGGTCGTACGGCTCCGTCGCGGTCTGGGTGACCCACAGGGTCAGCGTCTGTGTCCCCTCGTCGGCCTCCCAGCGCACGACCCCGTACCCCGGGAGGCCCAAGATCCGTGATAGACTCTCCTCGGGCACCGATCTCTCCCCCTTTCCAGTGCTCGCATACCACCAGAAAGGGGTTGTACTACGACAGGGATCGGTGCCCCTCCGATTTTCGTCACCCCCGCGTCCCTCCTGGGGGGCGGACAGATTCGGACCAAGAGCGGAAAAATCAAAGCCGGCATTGAGGCTGGGGTGCGCGGTGACCGCGGCTGCCACAGACGGATCGGACCTTCGCTCAATCCGATCAGCCGGGACAATCCCGACGCGCCCTTCGCCCCGCTGGATTGTGGCTGTGGCAGGGGGAGCCGGCGGTAGTGCACGGGTTCGTCGCGGGGGACTTGACCGTCCTGGGCCACACACGCAGAATGCCCGTTGCGGAAGGCGAGGCAACTTGAACACCATAACATATCAGGCAGGCTGACTTATCGAGTCTGATGCGCACGAAGGAGGTGCCGCCATGGTGAGATTGCTTGTCGCTACCCTCTTCTTGCTCCTGACCGGCAGTTCCGCTTCGGCCCAAGCGCCGGCTCCGGAGGCGCAGCCCGCGCCGAGTCCGGCGGCCAAGCCGACCCCAGCCGACGGCCATACGATCCACGTCACAGCGCCGCACCTCATTGACGGGAAGGTGCGTGGCCCGTTCCACCATTACTGCAAGGTCGTGGCGCCGGACCCATTCATCGAGTGTCTGCTCTACGAGACCGATGGCCCCGGCGCCAAGCTGGTCGGGGTTGAGTACATCGTAGCCAAGACGGTCACCCGGGATGAAAAGACGGTCCCGAAGAAGGTCTGGAAGAAGGTCTGGCACGACCATGCGGAGGAGATCGCGACCGGCAACGTCAAGGTCCTCGATCTCCCGCCGGACAAGGCCAAGGAAGTCGCGGACACGGTGGCCAAGACGGACGGGATCATTTTTGCCCTGTGGCCGGCAGGGGCCGCCCTCCCGAATGGCAAGGTGAGCATGGGCCAGATGGTCGGCCATGCCTCGCACGAGAAGGGGTCGAAGAAGAAATAGCGACGAGGGGAATAGAGAGCGGTTAGGCGTACGACGGGGCGTTGCCGGGCTTCCACTTGATGCTGCAGCCGATGCTCGGCTTCTGGTTCGCGTCAACCGGCCGGCCGGCGAGCACCGCGTCAATCGCGGCCCGGAGGTCACGGCCGGTCACCGGGAGGCGATTGCTCGGCCGGCTCTCGTCGAGCTGCCCGCGATAGACCAGCCGCCGCTGGGCATCGAACAGATAGAAGTCCGGCGTACAGGCGGCCTTGTACGCCTTGGCGACCTCTTGGGTTTCGTCGAAGCAGAACGGAAACCGAAAGCCTAGCCGTTGGGCCATCTCCTTGAGCCGCTCCGGAGCGTCGTCCGGATACTGGGCCGGATCGTTGCTGCTGATGGCGATGAGGCCGAGCCCCGTGTCGGCGTAGTCCCGACCCAGCGCGGCGACGCCCTCCTGGACATGCTGGACGTAGGGACAGTGCCGGCAGAGGAACATGACGAGCAATGCGGTCTTGTCCTTGAAGGAGTCAAGCGAGTAGACGCGCCCGCTCACGACGTCGCGGAGGACAAACGGCGGAGCGGGGGTTCCCAGCGGAAGCATGACCGATGCCGTGGCCATGTGATTTACCTCTCTCCCTTGCGAATTCTACTCTAGCAGCCGCTGTCCTTGTGACTCAAGAGCCAGATCGAAGAGGGAGGTGACGATGGAAGATGGTGCGGTGATCAGGTCAGCCACCGGATCTTCACGTGATGCTCGACGGCTCGGAACTCTCGGTCGCTGGTGAGCACGGTTCCATTGATGCGCTGAGCCGTCGCGATGCAAAAGGCGTCGGCGTAGGACACTGCATGTTCGCTCATGATGGTAGCCGCCGCCCGCACCAGAGCGAAATCCACAGGAACCAGTTCGAGGGGCAATTGTTCCAGCAAGCGCAGGGCCTCCTCCGCCTTGGCCGCCCCAACTCGGCGCCTGACGACGTAGAAGAATTCTCCCTAGTTGATCCAATTCAGGAGGGCCCGCGAGCGCGCCTTCTCCTGCTCGTAGAGGGCCGCTTGCACGCGCTGCCAGCCCGGTTCTTTGTGAAACAAGGCGACGAGCGCGAAGCTATCGAGCACGAGTGTTTCGCTCACGGCGACGTTCCTCCCGATGCTCACGGCGGAGGTCAGCCGTCAGCGAGAACTTCCCTTCCAGAAAGCCCGTGGCAGCGGCGATGGGATCAGGGGGAACCGGCGCGAGGACCAATCGCCCCTCTTCCTCGGCTAACTGGACTTTGGCGCCCGGCTTCAAGCCGAGCTTGCGGCGAAGCGGTTTGGGAATCAGAACCTGTCCTTTTTCAGAGAGTTGGGTAATGGGCATGATACGTTCTCCAATTTTTTTAACCTGAAACCTGCGTGAGATGCCTCGCATGAACCACGGGACCAGTGACCAGCGGCACGTGAAGACGCGATTTGGCCCTTGCGCTGAAAGCTCCTGTTTCATTAGTGTTCGGCGCGATGGCCCGTGGACCCCGCAAGCTCGCGGTCCTGTTCGGATCAGCCTCGCTGACTCACTATGGAGATTCTATGAATAGGGCCCCCTTTACGTTGGTCGACAGTCGAGGTACGAAGG
>CAZTUO010000382.1:411-3105 GCA_964616355.1 uncultured Nitrospira sp. | reverse complement strand
CCGCTCGGCGACGAGGTCGTGGCGACGAACGACGGCGTCGTCCGATTGACCGTGGATCACTTCTTCTCCGGCAAGGGCGTCTACCTCGACCATGGACTCGGCCTGTATTCGATGTATTTCCACCTGTCCGAGATCGCGGTGCGGGAGGGGGAGCCCGTCAAGCGGGGTCAGGTGATCGGCCGGGTCGGCGCGTCGGGTCGGGTGTCTGGTCCCCATCTGCATTGGGCGGTTCGGGTCAACGGCGCCCGGGTAGATCCCTACGCCCTGCTCAAGCTTCCCGTGGCCGAGGGGCCCTCGGCCGCGCCATGAAGGCCGCGGGCCTGCTCAGACCGGGGTCGTTGGCGAGCAAGCCCCGGCCCCGTTGCCTCCCCGCGCAGCCCCATTTGGTGGCGACGCTCCCGCCTTGGAGAGACTGCTTCCTGATCGTTGCTGCGGCGCTCGTGGCCGCCTGCGCCGCGGTCCCGAGCCAGTACGTCAAGCAGGCCGAGCCGGGGGTCACGCTGACCAAGCTGGCCAACCGGCCCGAGGCCTACCGGGGCAAGGTCGTCATCCTCGGCGGCGTGGTGGTCAGTCACAAGGAGCAGGGCGATCGCATCTGGCTCTACATGAAGAACCGCCCGCTCGACGATGATTACGTGCCCCACCTGCCGGCGACCCTGCTCCCGTCTGAGTCCGGCCACTACTGGGTCGCCGTGGCCTTGAAGAACCTGCCCAAGACCTACCGCGCCTGGGCGCAGGTGACAGTCGTCGGCCGGGTAGCCGACGCGACAGTGGCTCCCGCGCCCGGCGCCGGCAAGGAGCCGGTGCTGGACGCGCTTTACCTCAGGGGATGGGGCGCCAACCAGGAGCCGAGCGTCTGGGAGCAGCGCCTGGATCCCAACTACATCGTGGAGCGCCCGCCCGCCACCCGGGAGAACTAGACGTTCGTCTCGATGCTGGCGGGCGCTTTGTTGAGCACGGCTGCGGCGGCCTGCGACAGCTCCGTGTCCGCCTCGTGGGTGAGGGCGTAGATCCGGAACTGGATCAGGCGCGTGGGCAGGAGGTCCAGGAACTCTTCGAGCGGCTCGGTCGAGACTTTGCGGGTGCCCGGGTCGTAGACCAGGAGCGGGGTGCCGCGGGTGTCCTTGGGATCGGGCCTCGGGTCCAGGGGCGCCATGTCCACCCGGAACGGCAGGTGCTGAAGCCGGCCGGGCAGCTCCTTGCGGATCTGCTGCTCGAACTGCTCGCAGGTCGGGAAATCCATCCCGCGTTCCTGCCCCTTCTCCTTGAGCACCGTGCTGTAGGCCATCTTCCACTTCACATCCCGGCCGAGGATCCGCGCCCATTCCTGGCCGAGCCTCCGCCGCGTCGCCTGACGGGCCTTGACCCAGCCCCGGACCTCCTCCAGCAGCGACCAGTCGGTGAGCGTCAGGTATTGATCCATCTTTTTGCGTGGGTCGTAGGGGAAGAGGCCCCGCATCGTGTCCCCGAAGATCTCACGGAGATGGATGTCGATGGCCCGGGTCGTCCGGTGATAGTACACGTTCGAGTAGAGGTACATCCGGGTGGTCAAGAACATCTGCAGCGCGGGGAGCCCAGTCTTGTGAATGGTGAATCCCGCCGGCGTGATGATGGTGTAGTGGATCAGCCGCGCGAGGTCCACCGGGCCGACCGCCACCCCGCACATGTAGGCATCGCGCAGGACGTAGTCCAGGTTGTCCGCGGTGTAACTTCCCGAGATAATCGGCTGGAGCGCGTTGAGCCAGCGCGGGATCCGGGAGTTATCCTTGCCCTTGTCCTTCAGAATCAGGTGCGCGATCTGGTTGGGGTCCAGCTCCTCTCCGCGGGCGAAAGGCCCGGAGGGGCTGCGCCGGATCTTCCGGATGATCGGGCCGAGGTGCTCGCGAATGATGATCTGGCCGAGCCGTTCGTGGGTGAGGTCGTAGGCCTTGAGGAAGTTGTCGTCGAAGAAATGGCAGAACGGCCCATGCCCGATGTCGTGGATCAACGCGGTGACCCGGAGCAGCTCCTCGATATAGTTGGCCGACGGGGCGTCCGGGACGGTCTGCTTCAGAAACGGATACAGGTGGCGCGCGAAGCGCCCCGCCACGTGCATGACGCCGAGGGAATGCTGAAACCGGCTGTGCTCGGCGGACGGGTAGACCCAGCGTGCGCTCTGGAGCTGGTAGATGTAGCGCAGCCGCTGCATCCAGGGCGAGTCAATGAGGTCCTTTTCCGTCCGTTCGGTCGGCCCGGAGAGCGAGGAAGGCACCGTGAAGGTGATGTATTCGTGGATGGGATCGGCGATCAGGGCTGAGCCCTCGTGCGGGGAGCCTGGCGCAGCGGCGGTGTCCATGCGGGGTGGCGTCCTCGAACCGGTGCGATCATCTTAGCTCAGCCCCGTCCCGGGTGGCAACCGTCGCTCAGCCTCCGCCGTCGTGCGCCGCCGCCCGCGGTACTGGGTGATGACGTAGTAGGCGACGGGGTACGACACCGCCGCGCCGGCTATGCTGAGAACAAGCCCGCCGACCGCGAAGGGGACGGCGTAGGGCGCAGCCTGGTGATAGAGGGCGGTGAGCGAGTTGACGTCCCAGTCCACGGGACCAGCCTGCGGCGAGCCCGTCACCTGGAATCCGATCCAGAACGTCGCGCCGAGGATCGGCACGATCGTCCACGGATTGTTGAGCAGCGCGCCGGCGAGAAACGCCACGAAGT
>CAZTUO010000382.1:0-395 GCA_964616355.1 uncultured Nitrospira sp. | reverse complement strand
AGAGGACCACGAGCAGGGTGTGGGGGTAGAGGGGGCAGAAGGCGATGAATGTGCCGATCGCGAAGGCCAGCGCGGTCCGGGACGGCGGTTCGTCGAGATGGAGGACCGCGCGCAGGCGCTGACGGACGCTAGCGAGCGAGGGCATGGCGTCACCTCGTGCCGGGAGCCGGCCGGCGGAAATGCTCATAGCTGGTCGGAATCAGCCGGCGCACCGTTCCGTCCTCCCCGCGCAGCCGCAGGCCCTCGTCCTGCGGCCGGATCGTGCCGATGCGCGTGAACCGGCAGCCGTGACGCCGGGCGAGCCGCTCCAGCATCGCCCGGCGCCGGGGCGGGACCGTGAACAGCAGCTCGTAATCCTCGCCGCCCGCCAGCGCCAGCCCCACCGGGTCCAGCCC
>CAZTUO010000381.1:0-3106 GCA_964616355.1 uncultured Nitrospira sp. | reverse complement strand
GCTCAATCACGCGAGGTTTCCGAAGGACGCCCCGAAGCAAGACGGCAAGGATCACGTGAGCCTGATTCGGCTCATCACGCGGGTCATCTTCTGCTGGTTTCTGAAGGAGAAGGGACTCATCCCGTCAACGCTGTTCGATCCACAAGGCCTCTCGGGGATCCTGAACGGCTTTGCGCCGGACGCGGCACGCGACAAGGCCTCCGTCTTCTACAAAGCCATCCTGCAAAACCTCTTCTTCGCGACGCTGAACACTGAAATGGACAAGCGCGCCTGGGCGAGGGACGAGCAGAACTTCATGGCCCATAGTCTCTACCGCCACAAAGAACTATTCCGGAACCCGACCGACGCGCTTGCCCTGTTCAAGGACATCCCGTTTCTCAACGGCGGCCTCTTCGAGTGTCTGGACCGTGTCGAGGGGCCCAAAAACAAGCCGCGCTATGTCCGCATTGACGGCTTCTCCCGCCGCCCGGACAGCCAGCCGGTGGTGCCGGACTTTCTTTTCTTCGGCGATGAGCGCGAGGTCGATCTGAGCGAGGCCTATGGCGAGGCGCGCTATCGCCGCGCCCGGGTGCGCGGGCTCGTGCGCACGCTCGCGAGCTACAACTTCACGCTGGCGGAAAACACCCCGCTCGATCAGGAAGTCGCCCTCGACCCGGAGCTGTTGGGCAAGGTCTTCGAGAACCTCCTCGCTGCCTACAACCCGGAGACGCGCACCACCGCGCGCAAGGCCACCGGTTCCTACTACACACCGCGGGAAATCGTGGACTACATGGTGGACGAGGCGCTCATCGCCGTACTGGCGACGAAACTCAAGGTCGCAGTCCCGGACGCGCCGGATGTGGAGGCCCGCCTGCGGCACCTGTTTGCCTACACCGACGAGCCGCACCGCTTCACCGAACCGGAAGTCGAAGCGCTCATCCACGCGATCGATCACCTGAAGATCCTCGACCCGGCCTGCGGCTCCGGCGCGTTCCCGATGGGGATCCTCCACAAGCTCGTCTTCGTGCTCGGCAAGCTCGACCCGGGCAACCTGCGCTGGAAAGCGCGGCAACTCGAGAAAGCCGCCGACATTCCAGACCCCCAGGTGCGGGAGCGAGTGCTCGCCGACATTGAACAGGCCTTCACCACGAACGAACTCGACTACGGCCGCAAGCTCTATCTCATCGAAAATTGCATCTACGGCGTAGACGTCCAGCCCATCGCCGTGCAGATCGCCAAGTTGCGCTTCTTCATCTCGCTGGTCGTGGATCAGCGAGTCAACCCTAAGGCGGAGAATTTCGGCATCCGCGCCCTGCCGAATCTGGAGACCAAATTCGTCGCCGCCAACACGCTGATCGGCTTCGACCGGCCGAAACAGCTTGCCCTCCGCAACCCAAAGATTGACCAACTGGAGCGCGAGCTGGCCCGCGTGCGCGAAGCGCACTTTACCGCTAGAACACCGGCGACCAAGCGCAAGTATCGCGAACGCGACGCGGCGCTGCGGGCCGAAATCGCCGAGCTGCTGAAACACGACGGCTGGGGCAGCGCGACGGCCAAGATGCTCGCCGCATGGGATCCGTATGACCAGAATGCCTCGGCGGGATTCTTCGACCCCGAATGGATGTTTGGCGTGACAGCGGGCTTCGACGTGGTGATCGGCAACCCGCCCTATGTGCGCATCCAGACGCTCAACGACACCGCGCCCGACCTCGTGCGCTATCTCAAGGACCATTATGCGGCGGCGAAGAAGGGGAACTATGACCTCTACGTGGTCTTTGTCGAGGCCGGCCTGAAGCTATTGAGCGAAGACGGTGAGTTCGCCTACATCCTGCCGCACAAGTTCTTCAACGCCCAGTATGGCGAGCCGCTGCGCAAGCTCCTCGCCGAAGGTCGCCATCTCCGCCATGTCGTTCATTTTGGCGACCAGCAAATTTTCCTGGAGCGACCAATTACGTCTGCCTGCTCTTCCTGAGCAAGGCCGGTGTCGAGCAATGCCGCTGGGTACGGGCGGACAACCTGCAAGAATGGCTTGCCACGCGTCAGGCACCGGAGACCGCCCTGCCCGCCGCCCGATTCACCCCTGCCGAATGGAACGTGGCCGTCGGCGCAGGGAGCCGTCTCTTCGATAAGCTTCAGCAGATGCAGGTGAAGCTGGGAGATGTGGCTGACATCTTTGTCGGCCTACAAACCAGTGCCGACAACATCTATGTTCTCGAAAGCGTGGCGAAGCCTCGAAGCGGGCTCGTTAAAGTGCGAGACCTTAAGGGAACAGAATGGGAACTTGAACTCGCTGTATTAAAGAGGTTCTTGCTTGACGTATCGCTTGGATCTTACACCGAACCCGTTTCTTCGCACTGGTTGGTTTATCCGTACCTATTGGCGGACGGGCGGGCGTGGTTGGTTAAGCCGAAGCAGATGTCGAGCGATTTCCCCAAGGCATGGGAGTATCTCAAGGCTAATGCCGCGTCGCTTCGAAAGCGGGAAAACGGACGCTTCGATACCAATGACTGGTATCAATTTGGGCGAAGTCAAAGTTTGGGACTGATGGACGCGCCCAAGTTGATCGTTCAGGTACTTGCCCAATCCGCCCGCTTTGCTTTCGACGCGCAGAGCCTCTATTTCACGGGTGGTGGAAACGGTCCTTACTACGGCATCCGCTGGCTTTCCCCGGACGAGCCGCGCTCACTGCATTACCTTCAGGCGCTGTTGAACTCGCGGCTGCTCGATTTCTTTCTCCACAAGATCAGCACGCCATTCCGGGGCGGGTATTGGAGCTACGGCAAGCGTTTCATCGAGCAACTCCCCATCCGCCCGATCAACTTCAGCAATGCCTCTGAACGCGCGGAGCACGATGCGATCGTCAAACTGGTCGAGCGCATCCTCGCCGCCAAGCGCGCCGATCCCGACGCCGACACCTCCGCCTGGGAGCGCGAGATCGACCAGCGCGTCTATCGCCTCTACGGCCTGACGCCGGACGAGATCAAGCTGGTAGAGGAAAGCGAGAAGCGGTAAGGGGAGAAAGACGATGAGTCCTGAACAGAGGGAGCTTTTGCGGCGCCCCCTCGCCCAGCAGCCCCCGCAGGGCCAGCTCGAAGTCCCCGTGCGCCACCCCATGCCAGGACACCTG
>CAZTUO010000380.1:0-3107 GCA_964616355.1 uncultured Nitrospira sp. | reverse complement strand
ATCGCCCGCGGATGATGACCGTCGAGGTGTCGAGCGATGGGGTGAATTGGACTCTTTTCGGTTCGACGAACAGCTTCCCGAACGACACGCTTGATTTCGCCGTGATGTGGGGCGAGGTGGGAGGTTTTGCCTCTGCCCGCTACGTCCGGTGCACCTTCACTCATATTGCGTGGCTTTTCCTGTCTGAACTGGAGGTTTTGGGTGTTCCGTCTGCGCCTCCGCCGCCCACCGTGAGTGTTTCCGTGACGCCTACCTCGGTCGCGCTGACCGAGAATCAGTCTCAGCAATTCACCGCCACGGTTACCGGCACGACAAACACGGCCGTCACCTGGAGCATGAGCCCGATGGTGGGGAGTCTCATCAATGGTCTTTACACGGCCCCGTCATACATCCCCTCGCCTCAGACCGTCACGGTGCGGGCAACCAGCCAAGCTGATCCGACGAAATCCGGCGCTGGCACGGTGAACCTGGTTCAGAGCACAGCGCCACCGCCGCGCGTGGGCCCGATGAATCCAGACCAGGGCACCGGCCTGAGTCACCTGTTCAGCTTTGACACGGAAGCTGGATCCGGCAGCATCCAGTGGATCCAGGTGCTTTTTTCGGCATCTGGTGTCACTCAGACCAACGGGTGCCTGATCTTCTACAGGACAAGCGATGATATCGCCGCTGTCTCCGCCGATGCGGCCACGCCCGAGAATTACCAGTGGGCTGGATGGGCGATGATTGGCACTCCCGGCGTCACCGTCTCCAATAGTCAGTGCACGCTGGATTACCAGAATTCTTGGGTCGTCAAGAACGGCTCCAGGGTAACGCTGAACTTGAGTCTCAGTTTCGCGTCAAGTTGGTCTGGAACTAAGGATGTCTTTATGGCGGCCGCCGACTCGGCGCAGATTGTCGCCTGGCCGTATGTCGGCTACTGGACCATCCCCTAGCCATGAGGAAGCAATGAGATGAGGACGGCAACCTTCCTTCTAAGCGTTCTGCTGGCTGTATCCGCCGCCAGTGCCCAAACAACAAATCCGGCCAGTGGTACGGTTCGTGGAATTGTGCAGGACGAGTTGCGGCGCCCGCTGAGCAACGCAACCGTCTGGCTCCAGATCCGACGCGCCAACGAGAAAGACCGGCCGCGGCCGTTTCATCAGTGGACTAAGACAGGGTCTGGAGGCCAGTTTCAGTTCTCGGGGGTGCCGACGGGCAGATTCATCCTGTGCGCTCAGCTACCCGGCAGTGATCTGGTGGACTCTTGCCAATGGGATTCGCAGCTCCCATCCGTTGTTGTGAGCGGAGCGGCGGCGGTGAACGTGCCCGCCATCACTTTACAGAAAGGCTATCCGCTTCGGGTCCGCATCGACGATCCGCGCGGCGATCTGAGCGTTCAGGAACTGCGCAAACAGGGAGCCGGCGTTCGTCTCGGTGTCTGGACTCCGGCAGGCCTGTTTGTGCCCCTGGCGCTGCGCTATAAGGAACCGCGGGGTGAAGAGCACGAAGCCATCGTGCCATATCGCACTCCCTTGCGTCTGTTGGCCCAGGGGCAACGGTTTGTCTTAGCCGACGAGCGCGGAAATGCGATCGACAATCGCCAGGGCCTCCGGCTCCCACTCGTAATTCAGCCGGGCAAGGAGCCGAAGCTGATCCGCTTTGAGGTCAAGGGAGTTGAGAAACCATGAGCACCCAGCACAGTGAACTTGGCCGCCGTCGCTTCCTATTCGGAGCCGTGCCCGCGATATGCGCGGCTCAGAACCGGCCAGCCTCCCGGACAGAGTATATTGGACGCTCCGGATTTCCCAGCGAGGTAAGAGCGCAGCTCGACCGGCTCGGCGACCGTTTGGTGAAGCCTGGCAAGGAGCGAACGGTCTTGCAGGGAACTTTTGTCGACGCTGCAAGCGCGCAATCGCCCGCTCAGATTGTCTATCAGCTTCCTGACCGCTTCCGTTTCCAGGCAACCGGCCCGCTCAACAGGATTGTGGTGTTCGATGGCGAAACGCCCCGCTCCACTCGAGCGCAGATAGATAGCGCAGAGGAAGACCTCTTGGAAAGCTTTCTCGCCGACTCGCCTGATGGCTTCTTTGACGACCTGCGTTCTGGCGCCGCGCTGCGCTTGCTGGGCCGGCGATTCCGGCCCTCCCCTTCCATCGCTCCGGATTACAAGGGACCGCTCTTCGATATCTACGAACTGGCAGGCGTCGTCCGCATTCGCCGCGACCGCCGCAGCCGTGTAAAGCGATTCTACTTCGACTCCGCGTCAGCCCTCCTCCTTCGCGTTCGCTACGAGGATGTCTCTCGGGGACCTAAGGTATCCATCGAGACTCGCTTTTCCGGGTGGCGTGATATTGCCGGAAGTCCGCTTCCAGGGCAAGTCGAACGATGGGAGAACGGCAAGCTCATCTTTGCCTTTCGCCTCACATCGGCGAATCTGCTCCCGCGCGGCGACGAAAGCATTTTTCGCAATCCCTAACCGAGCCAAGAGGGAACCTCATGACGAAACTGATCCCGCTCTGTATCCTGTTCGCCGCAGTGGCCTCGGCACAGACCGCTCCCCTGGAGACCAGGCCGCAGCGAGGCTTCTTGCCGAGCGCAGTCTACTCGCTCTCCGAGTTGGATTCCGTAAACACGGTGAACGGGAATCTCAGCCTTCGTATTCCGCTGGCCTCACTGCCGTCCGGCCGCGCCGGCCACAGCTTCGACGTGGAACTGCTCTATCACTCCCAGATCTACGACATCAGCATCGGACGGCGGATGTCGCCCAGCAGCAACGAGGTCCTCACTCAGGAGTTGACCAACGGCAAGACGGGCGGCTGGCATTACAACTTCGCCAATATCGGTGTCGATTTTGAGATCCGGCAAACCCTCAGCGGCGGCTGGAGTTGCACCACCGACGGGCTGCCGGCGATGCGCCTCTATAGGCTGCGCATCGGGTTGGCCGACGGAAGCCAGCACATCCTCCATCTGCGAGGCTACGGAGACGAACTCGGCGACGGCTATAACGGCGATGGTTACTATGCCATCGGCCCCGACGGCCGCCGGACCATCTGTGCCACTTTCTCCTCTCACTACCCGGCCGACCTCACCGGCAGGCTCACCTACTACACCAGCGATGGGACGTTCCT
>CAZTUO010000379.1:0-3107 GCA_964616355.1 uncultured Nitrospira sp. | reverse complement strand
CCGGCCCAGTCCAGGGCCTCGACCACGTAGAGATACTGGCGATCCGGCTCGATGGCCGCATCCACAAAGTCGAGGCGATCGGTCTCGCCGATGGCGGCGAACGCCGTCGGCACCGACACGGTCACCTCCTCGCGCAGGGGCAGCTTCAGCCGTCGGGATTCGGCGCGCAAGACCCGATACCCGGCGGCTCCCGGCTGGGGCTCCCACGAGAGCACCGCGGCCTGGCCCGCCATCTCAGCCATCAAGCCGAGGGGCGCAGGGATGGCCGGCAGGCCCTCGACCTTCCCCCAGGGACCGACCAGCCTCTGCTGGCCGGCGTCCCCGGCCGAAGCGGAGGAAAGGGCAGCCCCCGTCATGAGTAGCGGCAGGTAGAACCTGAGGGGCTCGCGCTCGGCCTGCCACACCTGCAGCCCGTAATAGTAGTTGGCCGTGCCCACGAACAGGCCATACAACGTGGCGGTCATGGTGCGAACGCCGAAGTTGAACTTGTCCCCAAAGCCGGTAAGCGTGACCGGCGAGAAGTCAACGCCGTTGGGAGAGCTATACAGATCGAAGCCCATGATCGGCTCCAGGATTGGCGCGATGTCGGGGTTGTCCTTGAACGTGGTGCTGCTGTCGAACGTCCCCACGTACAGGTTGCCCTCGAACTCTTCTATTTGCCACATGTGGTTGTTCAGGAAATTGCCAAAGCCGGCTGTTAGCCCACTCAGCGGCGCCTTCCACCCCTGAAGGGTACGGCGGGGATAGCCTACCACCACATCCCACGAATCGTCCGGGTTGATGCGGATCAGCTCCGCCGGAGCCATCAGGCCCAGTAAGCCGAGCGTAATCCCGTTCCCGCCCACATACAGACGGTTATCAAAGACCTTCATCGTGAGCACTTCGGGATTCCGCCACTGGTTCAGATAGCCGCCCCGCTCCACCACGGTCTTATACCGATACGGCAGCGGCCCCTGTGCGTCGGTCTTGATGATGGAGTACCCTCGCAGCGCGTCGCGCACCCCCATGTAGAGATAGCCGTTGTACGCCGCGATCACCATGACATTCACATCCGGCGGGCTGATCACCCGAAAGCTGTTATTCCCGGCAGCCGGATTGTCTGACTCGAACACGACGCCGCTGCCCAGGATGGATCCGCCCACAACGTAAAACCGCCCGTTGAGGCTGGCCTGGCTGCGGAAACTGCTCCCCTGAAAATCGCCCAGGGGCGTTCCCGAGGCTTGTGGGATGGGCTGGAAATTCTCGCCGTCCGTGGAGCGCAGGATGCGCGGCGGCGGCACGAGGTAGCCCATGTACTTGGCGCTGACGCCCGACACGTACAGGGCTTCCGTGCCATCCGGCTCCTTGAACACGCTCATCCCCCGAAAGCCGATCTCGCGGGCGATGAACTTGCCGGGCTTGCCGGGGATCGGCACGTCGTTCGGAGAGCGATAGACCAACTCCCAGGCCCTCGTCTGCGGCCGCCAGCGCCAGATCTCGGCCTGAAGGGGCAAATCCTCCGGATAGGGGGTGCACTCGATGTCCGGGTCGTTGGGCGGGTAGGACACCAGCCAGGGAAAGGCCGTGTGGATCCCCGCGATCTCGGTGCAGTGGTACGCCCGGTTCGTCCCGACATAGAGGGCCCCCTTCCACCATTGCATGGACCAGGCCCAACTGTTCTGACGGTCCCCGAAGCCCTGGGGGGCCACCGGGGCGAAATCGCCCTCCGTGAGCGGCTGTCCGGGGCCGGCGTCGGCCGGCAAAGGCGCGGTGAACAGCAGACCAACGATGCCGATGAGAGCGACCATGGCCCAACGGGCCATCCTTCGCTTGCCATGGAAAGCGCGCATGTTTGCCGTGTCCCTCGTTCCCCAAGATGACGTGCGCGGCAACGCAACCGGTCAGCGGGCGTCCGTTAAACGCCGCACGATCTCGCCGAAGTACCACCGTTCGAACAGCTCGCCGGGGAGATAACGCCGCAAGGCCACCACCAGTCCGGCTCGCCATCCCACCATGTAGCGCAGCCGCGGCCGGGCTGCGGTAAGGGCTTTGTGCACGACCTTCGCCACATCCCGTGTCGTGATGGGAGAGGTTTGCATCGCCCGGTCGAACATCTGCTCCGACCGGCGGAACCAGGCATAGTACGGGCTGGCCGGATCCCGTGCCCTGGCCGCCACGCCGCGATCCAGGGTCCAGGATTCGGTCTTGGTGATGCCCGGCTCGATCAACGTCACGTACACTCCCAGCGGTCGTAGCTCCTGGTACAGCGATTCGGCAAATCCCTCCTGGGCGAAGCGGCTGGAGCTGTAAGCCGAGCCGGCCGGCGCGCCGATCCTGCCGGCTACCGACGAGATCACGATGATCCGCCCCCGTCTGGCCGCCCGCATGTAAGGCAACACCGCCCGGGTGACAGCCATGGTGCCGAACAGGTTGGTCTCAAAGACCTGGCGGATCTCGGCGTCGGTCAGGTCCTCAAAATAGCCGCGCAGAAAGAGGCCGGCGTTGTTGACGAGGCCGTAAACGCCGCCGCTCTCGCAGGCTATCGTCTCGACCACTTCGCGAATGCTGGTCGGTTCCGTGACATCCAGGCGCAGCACACGAACTGCAACGTGGCGTCTGGCTGCTTCCGCATCCAGCTCAGACCGCCGCGCCAGGTCGCGCATGGTGGCATAGACCTGAAAGCCGCGCTCCGCGAGGTAGAGCGCGGTCTCCATGCCGAATCCCGTGGAAGCCCCTGTGATGAGAACGCTGTTCACCATAGATGTGCTCAACCTTTGCCCTTCTCCCTGCCCCTTCTCTTCCCGCACGCGAGGCCCCCCAATCCCCCTCCCCTGGCGTTCAAGGGTGGACATCTCCTTCACCATGCCCGACGGGGGAGGTCCGGAGGGGGCGAGGAACCGGCCTTCTTGGTGAAGTGATCTAGCCCCATGGCTGATCAGGGGCAACTCACCGTGTAGATACACGTGCGCACGAACGCCAGGTAGTTCTCCCGAATGCTCGTATAGCCGGCCTGCTCAAACAGGCTGCGCCACTCCTCCTGGGTGAACAGCCGCTGATTCGATAATTCATGGAAAAGCTGGATCTCTATGAGGCCCCCCGGCCTCCTGCGGAGCTCCTCCGGCGTATGT
>CAZTUO010000378.1:0-3108 GCA_964616355.1 uncultured Nitrospira sp. | reverse complement strand
TCGGCCCTGCCCGGCGATGGCGGTCCCACACGCCCTTCCTTCTTGTCCGCCATCCCAAGGTCCGCGGCTCCGGCAACGCCAAGGAGCTTCGAGACGATCCCATCGCCCAAGTGATTCTCGAGCTCGAGCGCCGCGGGCTGCCGCGGCCCAGCTCCGTGCTCCCCGTCCGAGGGGCTCAGTTCCGCTGGCTCGAGTTCCGTACCTACCGTCGGGGTGACGCGGGGCCGCCGGGGGCGTGGGGGTTCGAGATCGAGTTCCCCGAGGAGGTGCCGGGCCCCATCTGCGTTGGGCGCCTCTGCCATTTCGGCCTGGGGCTCTTCGTGCCTCAGGGGGACGCAGGGGTGAGCGCTGGCCATGGCGAGCGACGCGCCTCCAACCCTCCCGACCCGCCCGCCGGAGGTGGTCCGCCTTGATGCCCCGTCTGGTTGTGGTTGCGGTCCTCGGCGTCTCGGGGCGGCCGACCACCTACGTGCCGGACAGCCGGAGGCAACATGCCACCCCGGCGAGCGTCGCCCTGACGCGCCTCCGGCTGGACGTGGAGCGCGTCGTCGCACTCTGCACGCCAGACGCCGAAGCGGGGACGTTGCCCGTCCTCCGGCGGGGGCTGCCGGACCGAGAAGTTGTGCTGAACCGGTTGGGCGATTCGACGGGCTCGGGGCGCGCCACGCGACTTCGTTGCCCGGTGCGAGGGCGGGGCTCTGCGCCGGTGGCCCGTGGCTAAGGAGCGCATCGCTCGCTTTCGGCAGGGGTGCGGCCCGACTATCGAGGCCCTCGCCGAGGAAGGCGAGGAGGCTGTTGCCTTTGTCCTCGGGTGGGTGAGGGGGCTATCAGTCGGGAGGACCGGTGAGTGACACGAGCGAGGCAGACCGGGACGAGAGGCTGGAGGCTCACGACCCCGAGCTCATCCCCGCCGCGATGGTGAGGAAGTACGCCTACTGCCCCAGACTGTTCTACCTCGAGTACGTTCACGGCGAGTGGGCGGACACTGAGGACACGGTCCAGGGGGAGCTCGTTCACGGCCGGGTTGATCAGGAGCAAGGGCGGCTCCCTGGGCCGCAGGCTCTCGCTGAGGGCATCGAGGTGAGTGCGCGGTCGGTAACGCTCTCGGCTCCCATGCTTGGGGTGACGGCGCGGATTGACCTACTGGAAGGCACGAACGGTGAGGTCCACCCGGTCGACTACAAGAAGGGGGCACCAGGCCCCGAGGGTCCACGCGAGCCCGAGAAGCTGCAGCTGTGCCTTCAGGGGTTGGTCCTGCGCGAGAACGGGTACCGGTGCGACCGTGGTTTCATCTACTACGCGGAGATGCGTCGACGAGTCGAGGTGGAGTTCAACAACGCTTTGGAGAGTCGCACGAGGGAGGTACTGAACGAGATGCGCAGGACAGCTCTGGAGCCCGTCCCTCCCCCGCCGCTTGTGGACAGCCCAAAGTGCCCTAGGTGTGCTCTGGTTGGGATCTGCCTGCCGGACGAGGTCGCCGTCCTGCGCGGAGAGCCTTTAGGGGAGGTCCGCCGCCTGATGCCGGCGCGTGACGATTGCGCGCCTCTATACGTAGTGGAGCAGGGAGCACGGGTGACTGCTCGGGGCGAGCGCCTAATTGTCAAGCGTTCGGGTGGCGAAGAAGTGCCTGTACGCCTGATTGACCTCTCTCACGTGAGCTTGTTCGGAAACGTGCAAGTGACCGCCCAGGCCGTGCGGCGCCTAGCCGAACGCGACATCCCCATCTTCCACCATAGCTATGCTGGATGGCTGCAAGCCATCACCTACGGGTTGCCCCACCGGAACCTCGAGGTGCGAATCAGCCAGTTCCGCCGCGCGGACGACGCCGCATTTGCACTCGGACTTGCACAGGCGTTTGTGACTGGGAAGCTCAGGAATCAGAGGACTTTGGTACGCCGGAATCATCCCGAGCCACACGTGACAGTTCGGCAGCTCAATCGGTTTATGGTCGCGGTTAAAGGGGGCAGATCGCTGGATGACTTGCTAGGCGTCGAGGGGGGTGCAGCGAGAGTGTACTTCCGAGCCTTTGCCGGGATGCTGCGTAACCCCATGGGTTTTGATGTCGCGGGGCGGACCCGGCGACCTCCTTCCGACCCTGTCAACGCAGTGCTGTCGTTTCTGTATACGCTTCTCGTGAAAGATGTAGTTCATGCCCTCTTGGGCGTTGGGTTGGACCCGCACCGGGGCTTCTACCACCGCGTCCGCTACGGCCGGCCCTCGCTTGCTCTTGATCTGGCTGAAGAGTTTCGGCCTCTTATAGCTGACTCTGTCACACTTGGGCTCTTTAACAGGGGTACCCTTGGCCCGCGTGACTTCGTGCAGCGGGGTCCCGGCTGCGCCCTCAAGGAAGGGGCACGCAAAAGGGTGGTCTATGCGTACGAGCAGCGCATGGACACCCTCATCCGGCACCCCATCTTTGGGTACAGGGTCAGTTACCGCCGGGTTATTTCTGTGCAGGCGCGGCTCCTTGCCCGCGTAATTCTTGGGGAGCTCCACGATTACAGGCCCTTCACTACGCGATGAGTCGGCGGCTTCTCCTCGTCTGCTATGATGTTCGAGACCCGGACCGCCTTCGCCGCGTACATGACCGTTTGCTCGGGTACGGGGATCCCTTGCAGTATTCTGTGTTTGTTTGCGAGTTATCCGGGGTGGAGCGGGCTCTCATGGAAAAAGCTTTAAGCGAGGTGGCAAATCTTCGGGAGGACTCGCTTGTTGTGATCGATCTAGGAAGGGCTGGGGTTCGTTCACTTCGGCGGATCCAAGCAATCGGGCGGGGCCGGCTACCTGAGCGCGAGAGGGCGATAGTTGTTTAGACCGGACGTTGATAACTTTACAGTGGCGAGGTGCGAGTGGAGCGGTGCCGGGGTACGCCCGGGGCTCGCTCGCAGTCTGGATGGGCCGGTCAGGAAGTACAAGAGCAGGGGGAGACTTCGGCTCGTCTGCACCATGCTGAGGTATGGGGCGGGGCGCTCGCACCGCGGCGTGATAGACCTGGTGGCACTAGGGCGGACACCCTCGCGGTCTCCGCGACTAAACGGTCGCGGCCCCTTTGAAGCCCCCTCCGGGCGGAGGTTGTCCGCACGGAGAAGGGGTCTCCGCGACTAAACG
>CAZTUO010000377.1:0-3115 GCA_964616355.1 uncultured Nitrospira sp. | reverse complement strand
GCAATTTGTGGAGGAGCGCCTGGTAGGCGCTGCCACGGAGTTCTTGTTCGAGTTGTTCGCAGTCATTTCGTTCCGAGCGCATGAAGCGCTCGGGTCAGAAATCACCGCGAGGGCTTTACAGGTGGGGCACGCGCCATCGGAGCTGCCGTAGCCGCCTGGAATCTCTTGAGGCTGCGAGATTGCCTTCGGGAATGAGGATGGGGAGGAGGTAGGCGGATACGGCCGGTCAGAAATGATCCAACGCTACCGTTCGCAGGAAGTCTGAAACAGCGCTAGCCATTGGCCAGAGGCGAACTCAAACGGGGAATCAGTGATCCCGGCCATCAACTTCGCCAGCGCGCCGCAGAGTTCGAGCATCGCCTCGTCATCGGCAGGCCGATTCGTGACACCATCGGCGCGGAGAACTTCGATTAGCGCCTTGCCGATGACGTTCGGCCGACCGTCCCCGTCGGCCAGTCCCAGCATCCGCAACTCGTATTCGCGCTCCAGTTCGGACACCCGTTCAGCCGCCTCCCACTGGTGTACCTCGCCGTCACCCGCCTCGACATAGGCCGAGACCGCGAACCTTTCGGCGACCGGAACGGAGATGCGGATTGCGCCCGAGCGCAGAAGCGAAATAGTCACGTCCGGCCATGTGGTTCCATGCGGCACTGGGAAGGTGACGCCTTCCTGACTCGCAATCTTGAAGGCCATCCTGTAGCAGCGCTCATTCTTGACGTGCGGTACAGGATCGCCGTCGATGCCGGGGATCAAGGCCTGGAGTCGCTTGCGCAGGACGTGGACGTACTGCTTCAGGTTCGTGCGGATGTTGTGATCCAGGTCCGCGCCGTCGAACGGGATCTCGCCGCCGCGCATGGCAAACACCTTGAGGAGGGCCCAGATGGAGTCCGGCACTCCGCGCTTCCGCTTCTCTTCGAACCCAGCCGCCTGGAAGGAGAAGTCCCGGCTTCGACGCTTGGCTTCAACGGTGATCGTGGACTCGCTCACCCAGGCCATAACCTCGTCCCACCGCGTGCCGGGCGGCGCCGGGAACGACTCCTGCGCCTTAATCGGCGCCTTTCTCCGGTCGCCGGTAAGAATTGCCTCCAGATGATCCCGGTCAAAGATGAGGCGTTCCCCTTCCAGGCGGGCGACATGCTTGAGTGCGACTACGGCCGGCGATTCGCCGGTCCAAACCTCTTGCGGCGGCGCTTCGCCAGGCACCAGAACGAGCGCGCCCTTGGACGCGTTCAGTCGTTCGCATGCACCGAACACGCTAGGCGCATCGATCCAGGTGGCCCCTCTGGCAAGGAAGACCTCCCTCGACCTGCCGCCGATGGTCGTCTTGCCCAGCAGCCACAGCCGCTCTCGCAGGACCTCTTCGACCTCCCCCGCGAGATCCAGGCCTATCGCCGCAGCCTTGGCGAGACCATGGAAATCCACGACCCACTGCTTGAGCGCGTCCAAAGGAACGCGGACGCGTCCAGCTTCAGGGCAGCGAATGTACGCACGAACCTCAGATCCCGGAGGGCTCTCGACCAATACGACTTCTTCAACGTGCCCCTCGTGGCAGGCGTCGCAGACCACCGTTGCGGCATTGTCATCTCGCCGGAGAAGCCCGGCGGCAACAAGGACCTCCGCGTGCCCCTCCGGCCAGGCGGCGACCTCGGCGCCAGAGAATCGCGCCTGCTGTGCGTCCGCGCAAGCCCAGATCTGCACCAGTGGATCAGGCTCGCTCAATCTTCCACTCCTTCAGATACTTCTTCGCGATCAGTTCCTCGGGCGAGTCCTTCAGGTTGCAGGAGTTGGGATGCGACACGCGAAACGACAGCACCTTGGCAGGACGGCCGCGGCCGTCCGTGTTCGCAAACGCCATTCTGATCACTGCGGAGTCCGCGCGGATCATGGACATTGGCAGGCGCCGCTCGTGCAACGCTGTTTCGATGAGATCGTGGATGTCGTCCTTGGCCCCCTTGGGGTCAACCTCGAAGGTGATCCTCTTCTTACGATTGCCGACCAAAGACACCTTGAGCGCGCTGATTTTGACCTCTTGGACACGGTCTGCCGGGTCCGTCGGGAAGGAGAAGTCCCGCCGCTTGAGTCCATCAAGATCATAGGCGACAGCGTTCCGCGCCTCCTGGCCCAGTTCCTCGTGGAGAATCGCACGCCCGAATAGTTCCTGAAGATCGCTCACGATCTTCTTGTCGCCCCGCACATAAAGCTCCAGGGTCCCGTCTTGGGGATCGTAGAGGTATATGACTTCGAAGGCCGGATTCTGCGGCCGGCGTTCGAAGTGGCCGTTGTCATCGTAGCCGATGAAGGTATCTGAGTAGTCCTTGGGATAAACGAAAACGTAGTGATAACGACCTGCCCGCAAGTATGCTTCGGCGCGGCAGGGGCTCCCGCGGCCCTGGTGCTCCCAGTAATAAGCAGAAATGGCATTGGCCAGCTCTTCCAACGCCCCTGGGGAAACGTCCGGCTGCTTCTTCGGGACATCCTTCCGCTTGCGCCAATACCGGCCGCTCAGGTGGTCCGCCCGATCGAGCCGCGCGGCCACTTCGAAAACCTGGTTGTGGTGGATGAAAACCCAGAACGCCTTGTTCAGGTATCCGTCCAATCGGTCAAGATCTGGCGCCAGGTCCAGTTGATGAAAGCGCCCCTCTTCGACCAGCGTGCGCGTGCCATCCGGCGAACCCATCGCGTGGATGGACCGGAAGTCGCTCTCGATCCTCTTGCGAATCGGCTCCGGCAGGTTGCGCCACTCCTGGTAGAGCAGTTCGACCTCCGTCTCCTTCAGATTGTCCCAATCGACTTCGCCCAGCACATTGCGCTGGGTGAAGTACTCCCGCAGCAGCGCGTTGTGCACCTGCCGGAGGAACTGCCTGGGTGCGTAATCATTCATCACGGTGTCTATCTCCTTCGAAATGTATTGTGTTGACTTTCAACGCAACAATAGGCTCCAAAAAAAGCAGGCCGCAATCAAAACAGAAGTCTCCCCTGTCCCGAGGCGGCATCTGGCGACTCGAAGAGTTTGCCGTCCTTGTCCACGTAGAGCAGCCCCAACTGCTCTAGCCGAACGCGGAGCGCAGTGATCGTGACCTCGTACTTCTCGGCCAACCGGTACAGGTTCGGCCAG
>CAZTUO010000376.1:261-3125 GCA_964616355.1 uncultured Nitrospira sp. | reverse complement strand
ATCCCCTCGCGGCTCGTCACGTGGATGGCCCCCTTGTGCGCCGCGACGATCTGGTGGCAGATCGACAGGCCCAGGCCCGTCCCCACCCCGACGCCCTTGGTCGTGAAGCCGGGGTCGAAGATCTTCCCCAGATGGTCCTCGGCGATCCCGCAGCCGGAGTCCTGGACCTCCACCGTCACGTGCCCATCGCCAGCCCGCATCCGGATCCGGATCGTGCCCGGACCTTCGATCGCCTGAACCGCGTTCACCAGCAGGTTCATGAACACCTGGTTGATCTGCCCGGGATGGCACTCGACCGGCGGGATCTCCTCGTACTCGCGGATGACCTCGATCCGGCCCTTGTGCAGGTGGTGGACGAGCGCGAGCGTGCTGTCCATGCCCGCGCGGAGGTCCACGGATTTCCACTCGGCCTCGTCCAGGCGGGCGAAGATCCGGAGATTCTTGACGATCTCGGCGATGCGCCGGCAGGCCTGCGCGTTGGTCTCGACGAGGGGGACCAGCGTCTGGAGCAAGCGCGGCGCCGCTTCGCCCGGTCCGGCTTCGAGCTTCTTCAGGCCCCGGCCGAGAAGGTCGGTGTTGCTCGTGATGGCGCCCAGCGGCGTGTTGATCTCGTGCGCGACGCCCGCGACGAGCCGGCCGAGGGCGGCCATCTTCTCGGACTGGATGAGCCGGGTCTGCGCCGCCCGCAGCTCGTCCAGCGTCCGGCTCAGATGCTCGTTCGCCTCGCGCAGCTCCCTGGTCCGCTGGATGACCCGCGCCTCCAGGGACTCGTAGAGCCGGGCGTTGTCGATCGCCACGCCGGCCTCGGCGGCGATCAGTCCCAGGACCTCCTGGTCCTCCCGGCCGAAGGTGCCCTCCGTCTTGTTCAGCGCCTGGAGCACGCCGATGATCTCGCCCTTGAAGCGGATCGGCACGCACAGGATGGAGCGGGTGCGGAAGCTCGTGACCTGGTCCACCCAGCGCGCGACCCGCGGGTCGTGCTCCGCATCGGCGACGATGATCGGCTCGCCCGTCTGGGCGACCGTGCCGGCGATCCCTTCGCCGATGGGGAGCGTCCGGCTTTGCAGGGCCCCTGACTCGTCCCCGCCGCCAGCCACCTCCCAGTAAAGCTGGGCCTTCGCCTCATCCAGCAACATGACGGAGCCGGCCTCCGTCCCGAGGGCCTCCTGCGTGAGGACGAGCAGCTCGGCGAGCACGCTCTTGAGGTTGAGGTTCGTCGAGAGGGCGAGGCCGGTCTTGAACACCGTGTCGAGCCGGTCCCGGATCTGCACGGCCTCGGCCACCGCGGGAGCGAGCGCCTCGAGGAGCGACCGGGCGGCGGGGAGCGGGGAGGCGTCCAGGGTCAACGTGCCGCCGGGCACGGCCAGCGTGGCGCCGGGCAACGGCTCCACGAACGGGGCCGGAACAAACTCAGCGGCCGGCGCCTCGAAGCGCCAGCTCCGCTTGCCGATCCGGAGCTGCGCGCAGCCGACCCCCAGATGGAGGAGCAGCCGCGCCAACCCCTCCAGCCAGGGACCTTGAGCCTCAGCCGTCATAGGCTCACCAAGGCAGGAACGGTGCGCCACCCGCACGCGCGACTGGCTGCGCGCTTTCGCGGCTTGCCGAGTCTCTGGATTCCGTGAAAGCACGTAACCCGACGAGGGGGCGATCTTAGCGGAATCCGGCAAGAAAGACAAGGGCGCCGGGACCGGCATCGGCGGGGTTGCGGCGCGAGCGGTGGATCGCCTACTCTAGCCCCCGATGCCGAGAGGACTGACGAGACCATCCCTCCGGCCGCGGACGAGACGGTTGATCGCCGAGGTCTTCGCGCGGCTGGATTACGCCCGGCTCGGCCCGATCTACTGCGACGAAGGCGGAGCGGCGTTTTGGCGGGCCAAACGCAAGCCCTGCGAGACGCTCGGCGTCGCGCTCGCCGAGGTCCTGCTGGCGCGGCTCGCGCCCGGCGGGCGGAGCCTGTACGTCGGCGCCGGCGTCGCCGAGATCCCGTCGTTGCTGATGGAGACGCTGGAGCTGGGCCGGGCCGTGGCTGCCTACAATCTCAGGAAGACCGAGGCCGCGCTCATCAACCGCGCGGTCGCGCAAGCCTTCCGGACTGAGGACGCGGTCCCCTGGCGCGTCACGGCCGGCGACGCGCGGGCCGCCGCCGGCCGCTTCGACCACCTCTGGATCGTCAGCGTGCTGAACGACCCCGAGCGCGTGCCGCAGCTTGCGGCCCTCTCCTACGGCCGCGCGAACCCCGTGACCTTCGATCCGCGGGCGTTCGCCCGCGAGCGGGCGGCGATGCGCGCGCTCGCAGCGCACTGCCTCGCCAAGCTCACGCGGCCCGGGCTCGTCACGACGTCGGTGGAAGAGATTCCCTGGATCATCGACTGGGGCGCGCGGCGGAGGGTTCCCTGCGTCGTGGAGCGGGAAGCGTATCCGACCGCGATCGTGGAAGATCCCGTCTGCTTCATCCGGGTAGGAGCCGCCCGATCGGACACAAGACGACGCACTGCCCCCCGGAATCCAGAGCCCTGAACGTTGTAAGTCTTACACCCCAGACACCCGCCCCCTGACCCCCGCCGAAGGGGTATCCACACGAACTCCAGCCGACAAGTCCCTGTCTTTCCACGGGGACCGGCTGCCTCATTCAGAGCCCCGAGTGGCATCCGGCTTGCTGCTTTTTCCGAGAGTGGCCCAGCGACTCTCTACAAGGGCACGCATCGAAAGGAGCAGGCTATGAGTTACAACCAGCGATGGTTCACGCGCTTGGTCCTGTTGCTGATAGGCTTCCTTGCTGGATTCCCGGCGGTCGGACCCGCCAGCCCGGCCGGGCTCCCGACGGATCCGGCCAAGTCCGGCACCTCCGTTCGGTTCGACCAACC
>CAZTUO010000376.1:0-244 GCA_964616355.1 uncultured Nitrospira sp. | reverse complement strand
GGGACGGCGAAGAGGTCCGGATCACCGTGCAGGCCAACCAACCCGTGTACGTCCACGTCTTCAGCGTGGCCGAAGACGGCAGCGTCACGGCGCTGTTGCCGAACCGCATCGTGCGCGGGAACCTGGTCAAGCCGGGCCAGGACCTTGTCTTCCCCAGTGACTCGCTGCGGGAGCTCGGGGTACGGATGCAGGTCACGCTCCCGAAGGGGTCCCTCCGGACGATCGAGCAGGTCAAGGTCGTCGC
>CAZTUO010000375.1:0-3125 GCA_964616355.1 uncultured Nitrospira sp. | reverse complement strand
TGCGCCAGCGCCCGCGCGATCGCCACCCGTTGCTGTTCGCCGCCCGACAGCTCGCTGGGTCGGTGCCGCTCCCGGTGGCGCATGCCGACCGTCTCCAGGCACGCGGCGACCCGGTCGCGGACGGCCCGTCCCATCTCCCCCTTGAGCAGCAGCGGCAGGGCTACATTCTCGGCCGCGGTCAGGCCCGGGACGAGGTGAAAGGCCTGGAACACCATGCCGATCAGCTCCCTGCGTGCACGCGTCCAGTCCGCATCGGTGAAGTCCCCGGTCGAGCGGCCGTCGAGGTAAATGGTGCCTGCGGTCGGCAGGTCGAGCCCAGCCACAAGGTTGAGCAGGGTGCTCTTCCCGCACCCGCTGGGCCCCATGAGCGCGCAAAATCGCCCCTCAGGAATCTCCAGGCTGATGTCCCGGAGGGCCGCCACCCTCGCCGTCCCCCGCACATACTCCTTGGAGACGTGCACCAATCTGACCACACTCCATCCGCCTCCCCGCGAGTCGCCCAGCCAGCCGCGCCTTCCCTATACCACAAGCGAGGAGGCGCCACAAGGACGGGCCGGTGCACCGTCTGGTCAGGGGCGGCGCACCGAACGGGTGGTGCGGCGAGCCATCCCGGCTTACCCTTGACAGCAGCCTTTCGATTTCTTACAAGGGCTGGACGAGGAAGCGCGCCTTGGCCAACGCGTTCGCGTCGTCGTGGTGCGGGGGCGACGGAAGGGCAGACATGGGGCTGCTGGCGACACTGGTCCGGCGAGCGCTGGATGTGGTCCTCCCAGTCGAGTGCGCCGGCTGCGGGACGGTCCTGTCCGATGCGCCGACGCCGTTCTTTTGCCGGCCTTGCTGGTCGGGCATCGAGCCGCTCCGTGGCCCAGGTTGTCCCCGCTGCGGCCGTCCGTTTCCCTCGTCAGTTGCCCTGACCTACAGTCCCGTCCATCTGTGCGAACCCTGTCGGACGAGACGGCCGGCGTTCACGCAGGCCCAGTCCCTGTATGCCTACGCGCCGCCTCTGCGGGACGCCCTCCACCTGTTCAAATATCACCGTAAGGTGGCGCTGGCTGACCCGCTCGGCGACCTGATGCGCGCAGCCTTCGTGCCGCCGCCGGACCTGGACCTCGTCGTTCCCGTCCCGCTGCACGAGGCGCGGCTGAGGGAGCGGGAGTTCAACCAATCGCTGCTGCTGGCCGACCGGCTCAACCGGCGCCTGGGACTCCCCCTCTCGTACCGCAACCTGGTCCGCCTCCGCGAGACACCGCCGCAGACGGAGCTCAGCCGCTCGGCGCGGCTGAAGAACCTCCGGCGCGCTTTCGCCGTGCGGTGGCCGGACGAGCTGGCGGGCAAGCGGGTGCTCCTCGTGGACGACGTCATGACGACCGGGACGACGGTGAACGAGTGCGCCAAGGCCCTGCGGAAGGCGGGAGCGGGCGACGTGTTCGTCGTCACGCTCGCGCGCACGCTGTAAGAGAAGAGCCTCTGGCTCATAGCCCCTGGCCTATGGTAAGAGGAAGCCTGTCAAGACGGAACGATTATCCGCTGTCCACGAGACGCCATGAGCCAGAAGCTCTGAGAGGACGACTATGCCCATCTACGAATACCGATGTCGCGACTGCGGGAAGCGCAGCGCGTTGCTCATCCTCAGCCTTAGCAACCCGGGTACACCGTCCTGTAAGCACTGCCGCAGCACGAACCTCGAGCGGCTCCTGTCCCGGTTCGCCGCCCCGAAGTCCGAAGAAGCGCGGCTGGAGGCGCTGGCCGACCCCGGCTCTTACGGCGACCTGGATGAGAACGATCCGAAGAGCATGGCCCGATTCATGAAAAAGATGGGGAAGGAACTGGGCGACGACCTCGGAGAGGATTTCGAGGACGAGCTGGACGCGGCCCTCGAGGAAGAGACCGACGAGCCAGCCGAATCGGACCCCATTGACGTGGACTGACCTGCAGTGGCAGGAACAGTTGCTTGACAATTCCTGGCAATCGCTCTAGCATCCCCCGTGAATGCCGGGATCCGGTCCAGCCGGCGCCGTGAAGGCTCATGCCCGCCACATCCTCCAAGGACGAGCTCATGACAGCCGCGGAGACGTGCCGGTATCTCAAGATCGCGCCGCGCACGCTCTACCGGTACATCCAGGAACGCCACATGCCGGCCTTCAAGCTCGGGAAGGAATGGCGGTTCGTGCGCGCGGACCTCGAGCAGTGGCTGCGGCGCCGGAGCGCTGCGGCCCGCCGGCGGCGATAACCAGGAGGCGCCTCCATGTTCGCAGGGGAATACCTGTGTAAGCTGGATGAGAAGGGCCGGTTCATCGTCCCCTCGCCGATGCGCGAGCGGATCGAGGCCGAGGGCAACGGCGTCGTCTTCCTGAAGGGGCCCGAGCAGTCCCTGTGGGTCTATTCCGTCCACGAGTGGGAGAAGGTGCTGGACCGGACCCGTGCCAAGCTCGATGAAGACCAGAGCCGGCTCTTCATGCATCACTTCGTCGCCGAGGCGGGAGCTTCCGACGTGGACAAGTCAGGCCGCATCCTGATTCCTACCCGGCTCCGGAAACAGATCCCGGTGGAGGAGGAGCAGGAGATCGTCCTCGTGGGGCTCTACAACCGGATGGAGATCTGGAACCCGGCCGAGTGGCGGCGGTACCTGAGCCGCACGGAAGACAAGTACGAGCAGAACCTGGGCAAGATCCTGAACCTCCTCTGAACCCGGTGCTGTGCTCGCCGCCCACAGGCCGCCCGCGCCTCAAGGCCGTTGCCGTCAGGGCGACGTCCTACCGTCTCTCCAAGAACGGTGCAGCCTCCCTGCCGCCATCCCCGGTTCGGCCTTCCGGCGTTCCCGCGCGACCGGCGGCCCGCGCTCGCCGGATCACGCCCGGGCGGCGGCCTGCCCCTGTGCTCGGATCGATCGCGGCCCAAGTCGCCATTGCGTCCGACCGGCTCGAGTTGACCCTGCCCGTGCCGCCCAGCGTCAATCACCAGTACGCGACGGTCAACGGCCGCCGCGTCCTGTCAGCTCAGGGTCGCTCGTACAAGACGCTCGTCGCGCAGGAAGTCCTCGCCGCGCTAGCCCGATCCGCGCACCGCCGGGCGTTGCTGCGCCGGCTCGGTGACGCCGGTCTTGCGCTTGCCATTCACTTCCACTT
>CAZTUO010000374.1:0-3138 GCA_964616355.1 uncultured Nitrospira sp. | reverse complement strand
GTCCGCCGGCGGCCCGCCGCCGGCGCGCCCCTACAACTTGGACCAGTTGGTCAAGGGCCTGGATCGAGTGGAGAAGGAGATGGAGAGCCTGATGGACGAGATGCGCAACGAAATCCGCGCCCGCGAGCGTCGGTAGCCGAGAGGTGCGGCCGTGCCCAAGGCTGCGCTGACTGGTACCGTCCTGGCCGGAGCTCTGCTGCTGGTGTCGGCGCTCGGACCGGCCGCCGCGTGGGCGGAAGCGCCGGAGGAGAAGCTGGATTGCCGGGTCTATGAGACGAAGAAGGGCTCCGTCGCGATCGGGCTGAAGGTCGGCAACTTGCTCTTCTCCGTGGGCCCTGAAATCACCTACGCGTTGGAGCGGGGCGTAGCCTGGGATCAGGCGGTCTACGGGATCATCGTCCGCTACGTCGAGCTGTGCAACCGGTACAACGCCGGCCTGGTCTCCAAGGCGGAGTACGAGCAGCGGCTGCGGGACATTGACGAGATCTACCAGGAGGCCCAGCGCCTCCAGGCGAAGCTGGTGGAGGCCACCCGCACCCGCGCGGGGATGGCGCATGGCGAGCTCGATGAGGTCTTCGGCCCGAAGCCGCCCGCGGGGTCGCCGGCGCCCGCAACGCCGGAGAACGTGGCCTTGCAAGAGTCGGTCGAGGGCCTCGCCAAGCGGATCGACCAGCTTGACCCCATCGGGCGGCCCCTCGCGCGCCCGCCCGACCCCGTGAAGCCCGGCGGGATCACCGGGTCGGTCGGCGCCTCGCCGGAGCCTGCTCCGGCGACCCCCTAGCCGGCCGGCGGCCATGAATGACTGGTTCCCTCACCGGGCGCGCCGCTGGTCCCATGGGGCGGCGCTCCTCGGCTGCGGCCTTCTGGCCGCGGCGGTCCCGCTGACACTCGAGTGGCGGTGGCCGCGGCTGCTCGAGCCCGTCGAGCTGTGGACCGTGGACGTCCGGTTTCGCCTCCGGCCCGTCCTGCCAGTCGCCGATCCCTCGCCCGAGAACGGGAAGTCCGCGGTCCTCGCCACCATTGACTACGACGATCGTGCCGCGCAGGAGCAGGGTCTCGGCCGATGGCCATGGGACCGTCGGGTGCACGCGCAGGTGATTCGGTGGCTGCGCGAGTGGGGCGCGCGAGCCGTCGTCATGGACCTCGTCTTCGAACATCCAGGGCGGCATCCCGGGGAGGATGAAGCGCTGGGTGCGGCCAGCCGCGAGGCCGGCAACGTCTTCTATCCGCTGCTGATCCACCTCGGTCAGGAGGCGGAGGGCCGCCCACCGATTGAGTCCCGGTTCCTCGTCCGGGCCGACGCGACGCCAGTCGGGGCGCTGCCCGCGGCCGCTGCCTGGAGCCTCCCGTTGCCTGGGCTCGTCGAGGCGGCGGCCGGGCTGGGCCATATCCGCCGGACGGTTGACCCGGCCGACGGGATCCTGCGGCGGATTCCCGCCGTGTACCGGGTGTCGAACGGCTTCGTGCCCGCGCTCGCGCTGGCCGCCGCGTTTCACCACCTGGGCGTGGATCTCGCGTCGGTCCGGATCGAGCCGGGCCGGGCGCTCCGGTTCCTGGTCCGCGGTGAGGAGGTCGCGATTCCCCTGGACGGGCAGGGGGCCATGTGGGTCAACTATGCCGGCGGATGGGGCAAGCGGTTCGCGCATGCACCCTATAGTTGGATCCTCGAGGAGATGGCCAAGCCGGACGGCCCCGACAATCTGCGTGAGTTCTTCCAGGGGCGGACGGTCGTTGTTGCGAACCTCACCACCGCTTCAGGGGACCAGGGACCAGTGCCGTTCGAGCAGAATTTCATTTTCAGCGAGATGCACCTGCACGTGCTGAACATGGTTCTCACCCGGCAGTTTCTCCGGGACGCGACGCCGGCCGAGGCCCGGTTGATGGTCGGGCTGCCGCTCCTGGCGCTGACGGCCGTCGCCCTCGCGGGCGGCCCTGCGGTCATTCTGCCGAGTTTCCTGGCGATCCTGGTCGTCGTGCTGCTGGTGGCCCAACGGGCCTTCAATGCGGGGGTGGTCCTTCCGGCCGTGTCGCCGGTCATGGTGCTGGCCTCCGGGGTAGTGCTCCTGCTCGCGGCGCGCTTCTTCATCGTGGATCGTGAGCGGTGGCGCTTCCTGTCGGTGCTCGGCTCCTGTCTGCCGCCGCAAACGATCCGGGAGATCCAGCAGAACCCCGGCCGTATCTCCGACCTGCTCACCGGGCGGCGGCGCGAGCTGACCGTGCTGTTCGCCGATCTCCGGGGCTTCTCCTCCTGGTGCAAGGGCGCCGATCCGCGCGAGGTCCAGCAGCGCCTCCACGACTACCTGTCCAGCATGAGCACGGTGCTCCGCGGAGCCGGCGGGACGCTCGACAAGTATATGGGCGATGGGATCATGGCCTTTTTCGGCGACGCGGAGCCGCTGGAGGGCGGGCCCGACGCTGAGGAAGAGCGGGTGGCGCGCAATGCGGGGAACGCGGTCCGCGCGGCGATCGAGATGCAACGCCAGATGGCGATCCTGAACGAGCGCTGGGTGGGCCAGGGAGGCCAGGCGCTGTGGCTGCGCATCGGCGTCAACACCGGGACCGTCACCGTCGGCAACCTCGGGACTGAATACCTGTGGGACTACACGGTCGTGGGCCCCGAAGTGAACAAGGCGCAGCGGCTGGAGAGTGCCGCGGACCCCGGGGGCGTGCTGCTCTCTGGGCGGACCTACCGGCTGGCTCGCGCGCGGAGCCTCCTCCCCGAGGAGCTGCCCGCGGTCACCCGCGAGCTAAAGGGAATCGGCGCAGAGTCGGACCTCTATACGGTGTCGCCGGAGCTGGTGGCGCGCCTGGCATCGGCCCTGCCGGTGATTGAATTCGCGGACAGGAGACAGGCTGGCTGGCCGAGGTGGATGGTCCACCGCCGGATTGCCGCTCGCTGAGGAGGCAAAGCCGTGGCTGTGATGAAGAAACCGTCCAGGTGGAAGTGGGTCCTGGCATGTCTGCTCGTGCCGGCAAGCCTGTCGAGGCTGGCCTGGGCGGGCGAGCCGCCGACGGAGCCCAAGCTCCGGATCGAGAGCGGGATGCACACCGCGATCATCAACCGGATCGGGGTGGATGCCGCGAACCGGGTTCTCGTGACCGGCTCGGACGACAAGACGGTCCGGGTCTGGGACCTGG
>CAZTUO010000373.1:2736-3165 GCA_964616355.1 uncultured Nitrospira sp. | reverse complement strand
CGGGCCAAGCAAGTATCGCGGAAGATGGCTCTCCGGAGGGGGAGGGAGAGGGACGGAGGGAGGGAGGGAGAGTAGGCAGCTGCAGAGCAGCCAGCGAAAGGGTGGACATGACGGAAACATTGGAGCAGTTGAGCGCTCCAGTCTTCTCCATCCAAGGAGTCCACCATGTCCACCACGAGCTTAATCCATCATGCCTTCGGCGTGCGCGGCTACCGGGTCCGGCGGACGGAGTACGTGGGAGGCGAGGTCCAGGTCACCATCGAGCAACCCGCTTCGAGGCTTCGATGCTCGGCGTGCAGAAGCCCTGGAGTGATCCGGAGGGGCCGTCGGACGCGGCGGTTTCGAGGGCTTCCGATCGGGCGGCGTCGCGTGTGGTTCGTGTTTTCGGTGCCGCGGGTAGAGTGCAGACACTGCGGGGCCGTGCGGCAG
>CAZTUO010000373.1:0-2726 GCA_964616355.1 uncultured Nitrospira sp. | reverse complement strand
TCGAGATCCCCTTCGCTCCGGGCCAACACAGCTACGCGAAGTGTTTTGCGCGCTATGGGGTGGAACTTCGCTATCGCATGGCGACATGGGTCGTGGCTGAGCACCTGGGAGTGAGCCGGAACCTGGTCAAGGAGCTCCTGAAGGAGGCGCTCCGCCGGCGGTTCGGCCAACCGCGGCTGAAGGACCTTCGGATCCTCGCCATCGACGAGATCTCCATGGGCGGTGGGCACCGCTACCTGACGGTGGTGCTGGATCTGGAGACGGCGGCGGTGGTCTCCATCGGCCAGGGCAAGGGTGCGGAAAGTCTGGTCCCGTTTTGGAGGCGGCTGCGGCGCTCCGGAGCCCGGATCAGGGCGGTGGCCATCGACCTGTCGCAGCCCTACATCAACGCCGTCCGTGCGCACTTTCCCCAGGCCATACTGGTCTTCGACCACTTCCACGTGGTGAAGGTCTCCCGACGGCAGATACCTGGTCTTCCTGACGTCACGCTGGCACCCCGAGTTTCGGTACGAGCTCGCCGTCCTCGATGTGGCAACTCGCGCCGTGCGGCGGCTTACCTTCTCCGACGGCGACGAGACAGCCGGATCCTGGAGCCCTGACGGAACCCGCATCGTGTTCGTGAGAAGGTTCACTGATTTGCGGACGCCGGAGATCTGCTGGATTACCGTCGACGGGCGCCTGGAGCGATGTCACCGCCCTGAGGGTCATGTGGTGGACTCGGTAAGGGGATGGCATGACTCGCGCCGCGTACTCGCAGGCACCGACAGCGCCGGGCAGCCCCTAGTCGTGTTGATCGACGTGGATGACTGGCGCATCGAGCGCTCCATCCCCGTGAGCAGCCAGGTGACCGTGAGCCCCGATGGCCGGTGGATCGCGCGCCGGTCCGATCTCCACGGGTACGGCAGCACCCAGATCGTGGTGCAAGACGTTGATGGACGCGGCGGCCCTCGGGTAGTCATCGGTGTCCCGGAAGGGCAGAGCATGTCCCTATTGACATGGCGTCCTTCGTCCGCGACCCCACGCTACGTCGCGAACCTCGAGGTGCAGCCATCCGTGGATACATTGCCTGTCGGCGTCCCGACGCAGCTGCGGGCTCGTGCAGTGGACGTCTCAGGGAGACCTGTGGCCTTGCCGCCTGTCCTCTCCTGGACCGCGAGCGACCCGAGGGTGGCAACTATCGATCAGAATGGCCTCCTGCGTCCTGGGGGCGTAGGCGCTGTTCGCGTCCGGGTGAGCGCAGGGGGCTGGCGCCAGGCTACAACGACCTTTGTCGTCGCGCCAAGCACGGTTCGTCAACTCTTCACGGAGGACTGGACCGGCGCCCCGGACGGCCGTTGGCGGATGTTCGGAGAACCGCGACCCGCCGTAACCGAGGGCCCGGGAGGCGTCAAGGCGTTCTGGAATCGCGGGGACGGTCAGTTCGAGAGCGGGGCGTATTCACTCCACGAGTTCGATGCCGCCCACGGCCTGGGTGTCGAGGCGAAGGTGTCAATCAAAGTCACCAGCTCCCAATGGCAGTTCCTGCACGTCTCGCTAGAAGCGGTGAGCGACACCGCCAGGCTGAACGCGTGGGATCATAGCACCGGCAGTCCCCCGGAAGCCCGCCCACAGGAGCGGTGTCGCCTCAGGTACCCCGGTGAGGAAAGTGCTCTTGGCAAAGGATTCGCCTTGGTGCACGTGGGCGACGGCGGTGTCAAGTTTTCGATCCCGGACGAACTTGCGGCCGGCGAGTGGCAGACCGTGCGATTGCAGCTCCTTCCGGATGGCCGCTGCGGAATCGCGATCAACGGCGAACCGCGGTGGCTCAGCAGCGGTGCGGTGACGTTGGACCGCCCCTACCGCGTCTTCATACACGGGAAGTCCGTCAATACCAAGGTGCTGGTGGGCACCGTCGAGGTGTGGCAGGGTGTGAAGAACGACGTCAGCTGGGAGAGTGTGGGACGAGAGCTCCCGCCAGAGGCGAGGGCGCGGAGCCCGTCCTCCACGGCCCCATCTTCGAGCCGCTCGGGGACCCCGATTACTTCGATCAGGTGACGCTGGACGAGGAGACCGGCACGCTCACCTGGCCCAACGGGGCCGATTTCGATCCGGCGACGCTACATGACCGGCCCGCACGCGGCCCCAAACTGGCCGAGCTTGCCCAGGGCCGGAGCGGTCCGCGGCAGGCCGCTTCGTAATGGCGTCGCGTCCCCCTGTGCCTTCGGGTGCAGGGCGCGAAGCCGGCCTTCGGATCCGTTTCTGCTTCTCGGCCTCGCTGGCCGCTCGTTGGCGTGCCTTTGTGGTATCGACGACGCGCGCCGCCGCTGTCGCCAGCGTCCTGTGCAGCCCGCCTCGCGCCCTTCGTGAGCGTCTGCCACCGCGAGGCAACGATGGCCCCCAGATGCGAGCACGCAGTTGAACCCGCCGCGTAGCGGCGCAGGGAGGGAGGGAGGGGCTTGCGGCCGGCGTGGCGCCCGCGCAGGTTACGTCCGTTGGCGTTGGGCGCACGGGCGGCAGACTCGGAGGGGTGGGAACTACGGCGGCCTACGACCACCTGCTCGATCGAATTGCCATAGACCCGGCCATCCGATTCGGGAAGCCGTGCGTCCGAGGTACGCGCATCTCCGTCGGTGACGTCCTGGAGTACTTGGCCGGCGGGATGTCCGAGGACGAGATTCTGGCTGATTTTCCCCAGCTCACTCGGGATGACATTCGGGCCTGTCTGGCCTACGCGGCGGAGCGTGAGC
>CAZTUO010000372.1:0-3167 GCA_964616355.1 uncultured Nitrospira sp. | reverse complement strand
ATGAGGGGGCAGTATGCCCCAAATCGGTGTCCAAGGAAATCGTGGGGCGGGGGAGGCCGTCCGAACCCGGCTCGCAAATACTTCCCGATGGGCCTGAGCCTCCCCGACAGGCATCGAGTCATAACTACTTCTGATTTCGTGAGAAAAAGAAGGCGAAAATATTGACTATCTAGTCGAAATAGACTAATAATTCAAAATCGGTCTTATGGTCATTCCATGTGAGGAGTTGCGAGGCTCTTGGGCGAACTTCCTGGGTCTCACCTGAGCCGGCTGATGCGGAGAACCTGGCCAACGGCGCCTGGCGATTCCCTTGAAAGGTGCAGGCGATCCCTCAATCGGGGCTTTGGCAAGGTGCCGCCGTGGCAACTTTGTTGCAAAGTCCCCCAGTAGAAACTCGTGAGCCTGCCACGCCCGGCGTCCGGTGCGGAGCAGGGTGACGGCGCGGGTACTCACAGGAAGGTGCGCCCGACGAATACGCCGCGGCGCGTCCCTCACGGAAGGAGGAGTCGTATGCGATGCCTACGATGCCAAGGCTGTCTGGTTCCCGATCGATTTGTGGATCTCCTGGACGACACCGGCCGGCTCTACTGCGACGGGTGGCGCTGCCTCAACTGCGGCGCTATACTGGATCCGGTGATGCTGGAACGGCGAGCGGACCCGGACGCGGCGGCCTCCACGGCGCGCCCGCGGCCGAGGCGACGGTGGAACCGCCAACTTGTCCCGGTGGTGATCACGCATGGCTGAGACGTTGCTCTCGCGCGTCGAGCGCCGGAAGGAGAAGACGCGCAAGGCGCTGATGGAGGTGGCCCTCGAACTCTTCTACGAGAAGGGGATCTACTGGACCAAGATCGAGGACATTACCGAGGAAGCCGACATCGGCAAGGGGACCTTTTACCAGTACTTCGAGACAAAGGAGAAGCTGCTCCGGGCCCTGCTGGAAGAGGGGCTGGAAGCGTCGCTGGCCCGGATGCGCGAGGCTGCGGTCGGCGCAGCAGATGGAGCGGCGCTCCTCTGCGCCCTCATCCGCGCGAAGCTGGACTTCTACCTCGAGCATCCGGAGTACCTGCTCTTCTTCCACCAGGTGCGGGGCTGGCTCCAGTTGAAAACCCAGTCCGTCACGGAGCTGCGCGAGGTCTACGACCGGTATCTGGATCGGGTCGGCAAGCTGCTGCAGCCAGCCGTGCCGGAGGGACTGGACCGGGAGGCCCGGGCGCGCTGGCTGGCGCTGACGCTCTCGGCCTTCACCTCGGGGCTCGTGACGTACGCGCTGCTGTTCGACGGGGCCGGCGACGTCGCGCGCCGGCGGGACGAGATCCAGGCTCAGCTCGAGCGCGGTCTGCTCGCGCTGCTCTGATCCTGCGGCGATGAAGGAGCGAGCGATGGTGGAGCGCAGACACCGCCCGCGCATCCTCGCCATGATCATGGCCGGCGGCAAGGGCGAGCGCCTGATGCCGCTGACCGAGGTGCGCAGCAAGCCGGCCGTGCCCTTCGCAGGCAAGTACCGGATCGTGGACTTCGTCCTGAGCAACTTCCTCAACTCCGAGATCCTCTCGATGTACGTCCTGGTCCAGTACCGGTCGCAGTCCCTGATCGAGCACCTGCGCCGGGCCTGGCGGATCGGGGGCCGGATCAAGCGGAACTTCATCACCGTCGTGCCGCCCCAGATGAAGGCCCGCGGGGGTTGGTACGAGGGCACGGCCGACGCGGTGTACCAGAACCTGAACCTCATCCGGGACTTCGCTCCCGACCTCGTCGCCGTCTTCGGCGCCGACCACATCTACCGGATGGACATCGGCCAGATGGTCCACTTCCACCTGGAGCAGCGGGCCGAGGTCACGGTGGCCGCCCTGCCGGTGCCACTCCACGCCGCGCGGGCCTTCGGCATCATCGAGGCCGACCGCGAGGGCCGGATCCGCGGCTTCGAGGAGAAGCCGAAGCAGCCCAAGCCCCTGCCCCAGGACCCTGAGCACGCCTATTCCTCGATGGGCAACTATCTGTTCAATACGGACGTGCTGCTCCAGTCCCTGGAGCACGACGCGGCGCGCCCCGGCTCGCACGACTTTGGTCGGAACATCATCCCGAACCTGATCGGCTCGCATCGGGTGGTGGCCTACAACTTTCTCACGAACGAAGTGCCTGGGCTGCGACTCTACGAGGAGCGCGGCTACTGGCGGGACGTCGGCACGCTGGAGGCCTACTGGCAGGCGCACATGGACATCCTGGGCGAGACGCCGATCTTCGACCTGCGGAACCACGCGTGGCCCATCTTGACCGACAGCTACGACGGGCCGGTCGCCAGCCTCGTGCGCTCGCACCTCGACGATGCGATGGTCGGCCAGGGCAGCCAGGTGGTCGAGGCCGACATCCGGCGCTCGGTCATCGGCCGAAACGTGCGGATCGAGCACGGGGCGGCGATCGAGGAGTCCGTCATCATGGACGGGGCCGTGATCGGATCGAAGGTCCGCCTCCGGCGCGTGATCGCCGACCGGTTCAACGTGATTCCTCCCGGCACGGAGATCGGCTACGATCCCGTGGCGGACCGGCAACGCTACCAGGTCGTCAAGTCCGGACTGGTGGTCCTCCCACGCGGGCGCTCCGCGGGGGAACGCCCCGTGCCGGTCCCGGACTGACGCGCATCCAAGAGCCTGATGTCCGGACCTCCTGCGCCACGTATCCCTGTCTCGACCTATCGGCTCCAGTTCAACCGGGCATTCACCTTCGCCGACGCGGCCCGCCTGGTCTCCTACCTGGACGCCCTCGGCATCACCGACTGCTACTGCTCCTCGTACCTGATGGCGATGCCAGGCAGCGAGCACGGCTACGACGTGGTGGATCCAACCCGGCTGAACCCGGAGCTGGGCTCCGAGGAGGACTACTGGGTGTTTGTCGCCGCGCTCAAGGAACGGGGTATGGGCCAAATCCTGGACGTCGTGTCCAACCACATGGGCATCGGTCGAAATCAAATTGGCATCCAGGGCGGTTTCCATCTGCAAGGAACCCCAAATTCGGGAGAGTAACCTTGCCGCTAGGTCTTTAATGGCGGGGACGGGGACTTTGACTCCGAGGAGCGGAGACGAGACAATCACGCGCTTGGCGTCGAGTTCGGGCCGAAACAAGAAGGTGCGCAAGGTCACTAGACCACCCATGCTGTGACCAAACCAATCGCA
>CAZTUO010000371.1:0-3190 GCA_964616355.1 uncultured Nitrospira sp. | reverse complement strand
TACCATGTATTGCTGCGTTGCGAATGATGTTTTCCAACAGACCGTAAAACGCCTGCCGGCCCACCAGACCACCAGGGATGGCGACATGAAAGTCCAGCTTGGGCTCCGTCACATCCTCGACAGGCGCGGGTTGGCCATTGCTAGTCGAGCGTACACGTACAAAACCGCGGAACTCAATGCTCCCATGGTTCAAATTCCTCTCTGACACGACCCTATCCAGCAAAATCTTCTGGCAGGTGAAGCCCGCTACCAGGTCCCGGAAAAACAAGGTCGGTTCGCGCCATTGGGGCCATTGCGTAGCAATCCGCGCCAGAAAATCCATCCGTTGTTGAAGGTAGCTCAAGAATCTCTCAGCATCGTCGTTGCGCTTTCCCGGCTCACCAGATTCATATGATCTCAGCTCGCTCCAATTCAGGCCTGCGATCACATGGCTGCCCAGGTTGTGTGACATGTTGCGGCACATCACCGCTGCTTGCGCCCCCTTGAAGCTCTCCTCCAGGAAAAGCTCGTTCGCGATCGTTCCCTCGAGACGGCCGACTGCCAGCGGCAAAACAGCCTGACTTAAGCTGTGAATAACCAGCGGGGTACAGGCGACCGAGTCGGCCACCTGAAAGATCATCGTGATAACGCCCGTTTCACCCCTAACACTGGTGCGCGCCGAGACGATCAGCAAATCATAATAGCCCTTATCGGCGCCTAAGCGCGGATCAAAGCAGACCAAGTGGTAGAGGGACGCGAGAGCTTGGCAAAAGTCCGTATCCCATAGTTTCGGCACGCTCACGCCCGGTACGGTCTGAAGCTGAATTTGCACATCTTGGGTCGTGATCGCTCGGCCCTGCCGCTGAGCGAAATAACAAACGCGCATGGTACAGAGCTCGACACCCTCATCGAAGTGTAGCCTGGTGATCAGGTCGAGCTCTTGTCCTGCGAGCCAGTCGTTGAGACTCTTGTAGTAGTCCTTGAAGGGCCAGTCGACGAGATACTGCCTGCGTCCGCGAACAAAAGATGTAAAGGTAACGGCGCGCAGCTCCAATCCTGGAGCGCTGAAGGGAAGTAAATACGTATTCAGGAGATCAAAAAACGAAGACTCTCGATTGCTCCTAGCCGATACCCTTTTGAGCAACTGATCAAGCTGATCGGGACCAGTGGGAACTTCGAAGGGTGTAACGCTCATAACAGCTTCCTCGCGACGACGGTTGCTCGCGGAGAGCAGCGGTCCTGCGGATCCACAAGCGGACCAGCAACCGTCTCCACGGCGAAGCCCGCCCTAAAAAGCATAGACGCCAGGTCCCCAAGGTCGTAGTATTTGAGACGGATGGTGCCGCCCACCAAGTCGGCCTCAGAGTAGGCGCCGTGTAGCGGCAAGCCCTGAAGCCGGTAGCGGAAGACGCTGTGCTCGTCCGTAAGCTCGGCGGATCCAAGTATCAGCCACCGGCCACCTTGCCAGGTCACAACCTCCCAGTGTTGGGGCCAGGACGGTGCGAGGTCAAAAGTGAACAGTGGCTTGACGGTCGCAAATCTTCGGAAAACGGCGTGCAACTTGTCCTTAAGAACCGTCTCGATTACGATTCGCCCGCCAGGTTTGAGCAGGCGGGCAGCTTTATCGAGGAGCGCGCAGTTGACATCATCGTGTTGGCAGACGCCAAACATTGACCATAGGACCAAAACCAAATCGAAGCAGCCCCGTTCCTCCTCGGGATATTCTAGAAAATCGGAGACGATGAAGGCAGGCCGCTCGTGGATTCCCGAGGAATCGGCCTCACGACGAAAAAGGCTGCCCATGTAAGGAGAAGCGTCAATTGCCACGACCTTGCCAAACCCTCTCTTGGCCAACTCAATGCTGTGCCTGCCCCAGCCCGCACCAACGTCGAGAATCCTCGAGAGCCCGGGTTCCGCCACACAACCCAGTCGTTCAAGCAAGCGGAGCAATTCGTCTACCTCCCGCGGCGCTGCCTCCGTCTTGGCGCGGTAATAGAGTTTGGCGGCGACCCGGTTCCAGGCGTCCCAGTCCTTTAGGTAGTCGTTTCGCAAAGCGGCGGCCTCCTTACGTGAAGCCTGACACGACAAGCGAAACTGCCATCCCTGCCGAATAGGCAATGATCAGGCCCACTGCATACCTGCTTAGCCCAGTACAATAAAGGAGCGTTTCAGCGTTGGTGACCAAAAGTCCACCGACGGCAGCCACGGGATTGCCGCGCACAATCGCGCTGCCGAGGAGGTTCACCTTGGAAGCGAAAGAGCACCCCGCCCGCCTCTCGATATTCTGTAACGCTGCCAGGGCGACGGCTAAGTAGCCATCATACAGTTCAATGAATTGAACGTCAGACCACGTAAGCCCTGCGCGAGACAAAGCAAGCCATGCGCAGTCATCGATGAACCCCAGGTCGGCAGAGTTGCCAGTAAAAGAGAGGGAGCAAGAAGCCATGATACGCAGCCCACGGTGGTGCGCGGCAAGCTCAGGGTCGGTGGTGGAAATGAGGACCGTTCCGCCTCTGGCAAATCGGGCCAGAAATGGCTCCCTGTCGATTCGATCGGCAGAGGTGCACCTGGCGACCAATCTTTCAAGGGGAGCGTAGTCGGACATTGTGGATTGTGCGCCGATGGCAATCGGGACCAGATGATCCAGAACTGCGGCTGTCGCACGCTCCGCCTGCTGGCCTATGTAGTCACGCGCATCCTGAACCGTCACGCCATAACTGACGCTCACCTGCCCACATAGGTCTGACGCCCTGGGAAACCCTGGCCAGCCCGCGCCGTGGTTGACCAGCGCTGACCGCGATACGGAAAGATCCTCGAAGCCAAAATAGAGGTCGATCTCGTGGCGGGGCGGCGGGCCTGCGACCAAGAGCGCGTTCAGCGACGTGAGGCATGCCCCCTCGATGCAGGCGATGGTAGCTCTGGACACGGCCGCCCGGAGCACCGTTGGGGCTCCGCTGAGATTTTCGAGGAACCGAACGGCTTTGGTCAACTGGGGGCTAAAGATGTTGCCAATTATAACATTTCGGCATTGCTTGCTTTCAGCGAAATCCGCAGCAACAGAGAACAGCGGCCGCAACACGGCTGCGAGGTTTGGTTCGGGATGGTGAGCAGAATGGTAGTGAAAGAATGGCGTCCTGAAGCCGATCACAAACCAGGCGCCATCACATTGACCCGCCATCTTCGAGAACCTCGACTGCGCCCCTTCTTATCG
>CAZTUO010000370.1:0-3190 GCA_964616355.1 uncultured Nitrospira sp. | reverse complement strand
TCTCACGCTGGAGGTTCCGAAGGTCTTGTATGGCTCCCATCGCCACCAGTTTACCGGCGCTCGATGAGGTGTGTGAGGACGCCGCATCGTCGTGGATGCGGCGTCTGGCTCGGCTGGGCTGGTGTGGAGGAGAACAGATTTATTCGACCATTGCGGCCAGGTCGGCCGGGTCACGCGGGCCATCGGGCGGCTGGAGCGCGGCGATCCCCTCGGGGTCCGCGGGCCCGTCGGCCGGGGCTGGCCGCTGGAGGCGGCGCGGGGGAAGGACGTGGTCGTCGTGACCGGCGGGCTCGGCTGCGCCCCCGTAGTCGGCGCGATCGAGTATATCTTCCGGCGGCGCGCCGCCTACGGAGCGGTCCAGATCCTACACGGAGTCAAGACGCCCCACGACCTGCTCTACCGGGAGCGGTTCGACGCCTGGCGCCGCCAGCCGAATACGGCGGTCTATCTCGCGAGCGACCAACCAGGCAAGACGTGGCGCTACCACGTCGGGGTCGTCACGGAGTTGTTCGAGCGGCTGACCCTGGACCCGGCGCGGACGATCGTGCTGATGTGCGGGCCCGAGATCATGATGCGGGTGGGCAGCGGCATCCTGATCGAGCGCGGGCTGCCCGCGTCGGCCATCCACGTGTCGCTGGAGCGGCACATGGAGTGCGGAATCGGGCTCTGCGGGCACTGCCAGTTCGGTCCGTTCTTCGTCTGCCTGGACGGCCCGGTCATGCGATTCGATCGGGTGGCGCCGTTCCTGGGCAGGCCGGGAGTGTAGGGCAGGACGCGGGCCCGGGAGCCTGGTGTCACCACCCGCCATGCGCCACGATATCCGGAGGATGGCTCAACGACGTCCCATGAAGGCTGATCCGAAACGGGCGCGAAAGCCGAAGCTGGCGGTCTTCAAGTTCGCCTCCTGCGACGGCTGCCAGCTCAGCGTTCTGAACCTGGAGGACGAGCTGCTGGCGCTGGGGCAGGCACTCGACATCGCCTATTTCCCCGAGGCGTCCAGCCGCATGGGAAGGGGGCCCTACGAGATCGCGCTCGTGGAAGGGTCCGTGACGACAGCGGAGGACGCGCGGCGGATCGCAAAGGTCCGCGAGCAGGCCAAGGTGCTCGTCACGATCGGCGCCTGCGCGACGGCCGGCGGCATCCAGGCCCTGCGGAACTGGGGCAGCGTGGAGGCGTTCAAGCGGGCCGTCTATCCGAGCCCGGAGTACATCGCGAGCCTCCGCACCTCGACCCCGATCGCCGAGCACGTGCCGGTGGACTTCGAGCTGTGGGGCTGTCCGATCAACCGGGAGCAGTTGCTCCACGTCCTCGCGGATCTCCTCGCCGGGGTCCAGCCCCGGCTCCCGAGCCACAGCGTGTGCCTCGAGTGCAAGCGGCGGGGCTACGTCTGCGTGATGGTGGCCAAGGGCCTGCCGTGCCTGGGGCCCGTGACGCGGACCGGGTGCGGCGCGATCTGCCCGGCCATGGGCCGGGATTGCTACGGCTGCTTCGGCCCCGCCGAGGGCGGGCCCAAGGAACCAGGCTCGCCCCCGAACACCGCGTCCCTGGCCAGGCAGTTTCAGCGGGGGCTGCAGCTCATCCCGGTCGAGGTCCTGCGGCGATTCCGCGGGATCAACGCCCATGCTCCCGCCTTCCGGAGCGAAGGCGACGCCTGGCAGGGCCCGCGCGCAACGTAAAGGCGGACCGGCACCATGGCGAAGCCAAAGACGAAGACCCGGACGATCGCGGTGGAGCTGCTCGCGCGGGTCGAGGGCGAGGGGGCCCTCCGGATCCGCGTCCGCGGCGATCGCGTCGAGGACGTGCAACTCCGGATCTTCGAGCCGCCGCGGTTCTTCGAGGCTTTCCTCGTCGGGCGGCACTACGACGAGGTGCCGGACCTCGTGGCGCGGATCTGCGGGATCTGCCCGGTGGCCTACCAGATGAGCGCGGTGCACGCCATCGAGCGGCTCTTCGGCGTGCGCGTGGGCGGCGCGCTGCGGGACCTGCGGCGCTTCCTCTACTGCGGCGAGTGGATCGAGAGCCACGCCCTGCACGTGTACCTGCTGCACGCGCCGGACTTTCTCGGCTACGACAGCGCGGTCGAGATGGCGCGGGAACACGGGGACGCGGTCGCGCGCGGGCTCAGGCTCAAGAAGGCGGGCAACCGGATCCTGGAGGTGCTGGGTGGGCGGTCCGTGCATCCCGTGTCCGTCCGGGTCGGCGGGTTCTCCCTCGTGCCGGGACGGCGCGACCTGGCCGCGCTCCGCGAGGAGTTGCTGTGGGCCCGGGAGGCCGCCTTCGAGACCGTCCGGTGGGTCGCGGGCTTCGACTTTCCCGACTTCACCCAAGACTACACCTTCGTGGCCCTCCGGCCGCCGGACGAGTACCCGTTCAACGAGGGACCGATCGCGTCCAGCCGGGGGCTCGAGATCCCCGCGGACGAGTTCGAAGCCCGCTTCGCGGAGCACCAGGTGCCGCACTCGACGGCGCTGCACTGCACGCTCGACGGCGGGGCGTACCTGGCCGGGCCGGCGGCCCGGCTGCACTTGAACGCCGAGCGGCTGTCGCCCCTCGCCCGGGAGGCGCTGGGGGCGACGGGGCTCTTGCTGCCGCTGCGCAATCCCTTCCACGGGATCGTGGCGCGCGCGGTCGAGATCCTGTACGCCGTGGAGGAGGCCTTGCGCGTGATCGAGGCCTACGAGCCGCCCGGGGCCCCGTCGGTCCCCGTGACGGTGCGGGCCGGCGTCGGCGTCGCCTGCACGGAGGCCCCGCGCGGCATCCTCTACCACCGCTACGAGATCGGCGCGGACGGGGTGGTGCGCGCGGCGAAGATCGTGCCGCCGACCTCCCAGAACCAGCGGCGGATCGAGGAGGATCTGCGCGCCTTCGTCCCGCGGGTGCTTGCGCTGCCCGACCGGGAGGCCGCGCTCGGATGCGAGCGGGTCGGTGCTACGACCCCTGCATCTCCTGCGCGACGCATTTCCTGCGCCTGGAGGTGGAGCGCGCATGATCCGGGTCCTAGGTTTCGGCAATGACCTCGTGGGCGACGACGCCGTGGGCGTGCGGGCTGCGGAGCGGTTGAAGCCGCTTCTGAAGGGACGGGCCGAAGTGATCCCGGTCGGCCTGGCCAGCCCTGCGCTCGTGGACCGGCTGGAGGGCGCCGACGCCGTGATCGTGATGGATGCCGTCGCATGCGGCGGCCCGCCCGGCG
>CAZTUO010000369.1:0-3198 GCA_964616355.1 uncultured Nitrospira sp. | reverse complement strand
ATCACTACATCGTCGTGCCAGCGGTGGATAACGCCGGTCGGCCCTGGGAGCTGGACGGCAAGCCGGTCTACTGCCTGCACGGCGCCCGCTATGAGACGGTGGACGACCTTCCGTTGCAGGCGGCCCGCTGCCCCGACTGCGGCGGGATGGGGATCCGGATCGAGGAGATCACAGTCGAATCGGATTGCATCCGCTGCACCCAGTGCGGCCACGAGTTTGACGCGCGGCTGGAGATGATGGAGAGCTGAAAGAGCCTACCCCGCGTTCCGCGCGCACCGGATCCCGAGGTCGGCCTCCCGCTCGATCGGTTTCAGCTTCATCCGGCTGGTGGTCCTGATGTACTCGGAGGCGAAGTTCCAGGACCCGCCCCGCATGACTTTCAGGTCCCCCTCCGCCGGCCCGGGGGGATTGCGCTCCGGGCTGCGGTGGTAATACTTGATCTCGTACCAGTCGGCCACCCACTCGAACACGTTGCCGGCCATATTGTAGATGCCGAAGGGGCTCTTGCCGGCCTCGTGGCTGGTCACCGGCTCCAGGCGGTCGTTGTAGAACTTGTGAGACCATTTCTTGCCGTAGTTCGCCAGGTGCTCGCTCGGCGCCGCGTTGCCCCAGGGATACCGCCGGCGATCCGTCCCTCGGGCGGCGTACTCCCACTCGGCTTCCGTCGGCAGCCGCTTCTCCGCCCACTCGCAGTACGCCTTGGCATCCTGCCAGCTCACGCCGATGACTGGCAGCTCGCCGTGGACGGTCATATCCAGTTGCTCCCAGAACTTCGGCATCGGGTGGCCCGTCTCCTCCATGAACTTCTCGTAGCGCGCGTTCGTCACTTCGTATTTGTCCAGATAAAATGCATCCACCCAGACCTTATGCTCCGGCTGCTCGTTGTCCAGCCCTTCCCCGTCCGGCGAGCCCATCACGAACTCGCCGGCCGGGATCAACACCATCGGCGCGCCGTCCTTGCCCACAAATTCTTTGGAAAGCCTCGCGGTGTCGGCTGCGGGGGCAGGTTTCTCTTCACCGCTCGGCTCCTTCTTGAGCCCCTCACCGGTCTCAGCGGTCGCGATCACCGTCCCGGAGGTCGACACCAAGCTGAAGAGGAGGACAGCAACTCCAGCCCACGATGCTTCGTGAGAAAGTGTCACATCCATAACAACCACCCTTGCCCGTGTGACATCCGCTCCAGAAAGCACGTCTGGGGATTCTGCATAGCAATGGCTTTGCCAACATGGAGAAGGAGAGGGTTACGTGGACAAGGTACTTTTCGAGGAGACCTGTGTCAACCCGGAGAAGATTCACCGGCAACCCCCTGGACGGTCACGGTGACCTCGCTTACTCCAAGCCTATCGCACTACGCTCAGGCCGCGACGGTCGGCGATTGGCCAAGACTCATCACGAGGAGCCAGAGGCCCCACACCAGCAGGCCAACACCGGCCAGGCGGCTGAGCCATGGGCCGGTCACGAGAACCCGCTCGACCAGCACGAAAATCGCGAGGAGCGCGATCCAGAGCGTGTTCATGATCCCGACGACAAAGAGCACAAGCATGACAGCCCAGCAACAACCCACGCAATAGGCGCCATGATGCAGGCCGGTCAGTAAAGCCCCAATCGGACCGTCCCGCCAATGATGCAGCAAAAACTGGAGCGGTGACTGGCAATGAACAAGACAGTGTCGCTTGAGAGGGGTGAACTGATAGAGGCCAGCACCGATTAGGATCGTCCCGCCGAGCGACAAGGACACGACGTGCAGACCGGCCGAGAGGAACAGCGTCTGGTGCAGCACCGATTGCAACACCGTGGCGCCGACGCTAAATCCCGCCCACGCGAACAGATAGCCCAGCACGAGCAGCGCTGTTTGTCCGGCCGTGCCGCCTCCCCGAGTTCGTTGTTGGACGACCGTGGTGAACAGCCACGCCATCGGCACAGCGGATGGCAGCATCATGGCGGCCATCATCACCGCCCACATGATGAAGGTGCTCACCGCATCCACCACGGTCCAGCCGGTGGTGGCGGGCTTCAGTAGTGCGGAGGCCCTTCCCTCGGATGATTGCATGGCAGCCTGATGGAGCAGGCCATCCCAGAGGACGACGATCAACGCGACGTGCGCCACAGCGATAACGATACGATCGCGGGTGAACGCGGGACGCGCACCTCTGGCGTGCTCAATCTCCTGCGCACTCTCACCCTGACCGCTGAGGGTGGGTAAGGGGTCAGTCCTCACGGGGTGGCTCCGGGTCAGGGCTTCCAGTCGAAGGCGTTGAACTGAGCGTAGGTGTTGTGGTTCTCGAAGGAGAGTTTGTCGCCGGCCGTCACCCGCATCGAGGTCATATTGCCGATTTCGGCCTGCTTGTATTCGAACCCGTTCGGGAGATCAATCCGAACCCGGTGCTCTTCGCCGGTCACCGGATTTCTGATCGGCTCGGCTTGGCATTCTGCAAGCCCCGGAATGTGTACACGCCCCCGGCGACGCTCGCGGTCTACTTCGATCTTGATTGAGGCGACGACAGGTTCCCGTCGGTTCGGACAGACCGCGGCGAAAATCTCGAAGTAGGTGCCGCCGTACTGCCCGCTGACCAGGTCGATCACGGCCTGGCGCTGCTCGGGGGACAGATGCTCATCCAGGATCAACAGGGAATGACCGTTCCCTTCGTGAACCGGCCCGGGCCACCAGTAGAGCGAGGCGAACCGTGCGCCATCCAGCCTCGTGTTCCCGAAATACCCCTCCCGCACCTGGTAGGTCCCGACCGCTTCGCAGCGGCCGGTCGTCGGGAGTGCATTGAATTGGCAAGGGCACGCCCAGACGCAGTTACACCCGCCGAACTCCTCTCCGATCAACCGCCAGTCGGTTTTCGCTGCCGTCGCCATGCTCCACCTCGTTCGCTGATTCCGACCATCGGATTTGCTGAGTATAGCAAGCGACAGCGACCCCAGCAACGCCCGCTTTCGCTCCACCCGCCGCAACGATGGGCCAGGATGCTGAAGTTCGGATATCACCTCGAAATCCCTGGGCCGCCCCTCGGCCACCACATCGCACCGCGTCGAGATTGTGCCGGCTGTCATGCTCCCTCACGATGACTCCAGCGGCACCGCTAAAATGAGAAATGCTGACACCTCTTTCTCGCCCCTGAGGGATGGCCAAGGATCTTGTATACTGCTCCCCTGAGAGAGTGGACACTTTCGAGAGTGAGTGGGTAGGATGAT
>CAZTUO010000368.1:0-3239 GCA_964616355.1 uncultured Nitrospira sp. | reverse complement strand
ATGAGGGGGCAGTATGCCCCAAATCGGTGTCCAAGGAAATCGTGGGGCGGGGGACCGTGCACGTGGACGCTGTGGAGATCCAGCAGGTGCTGGTCAATCTGCTGGACAATGCGGCCAAGTATTCCTTCCCGGGCACGGCGATCCGATTGGCGGTCAGCCAGACCGACTCGGAGCTGACGATCAGCGTGTCGAGCGAAGGGAAAGGCATTGAGGGGAACGATCTCGATCGGGTCTTCGATCGCTTCTATCGCGTGCGCTCGAAGCGCGAGCGGCCTGTGCGCGGCAGCGGGTTGGGGCTGGCGATCTGCAAAGGCATCGTGGCCGCGCACGGGGGGCACATCTGGATCAAGTCGAGGCCTGGCGCGACGACGACGGTCAGCTTCAGCATTCCAACGACCCCTGCCCGCCCGTATCGGGGACTCGATGCACCGCGGAGTCGGTGATGAGCTCCGGCGTCCGCATCCTGGTGGTTGACGACGAGCTGCAGATCCGGCGGTCCCTCCAGGTCGCGCTGGAGGCCCAGGGCTACACGGTCATCCCGGCTGAGACGGGCGAACAGGCGTTGCAGGCAGCCGCTTCGCGCATGCCCGATGTCGTTTTGGTTGATCTATTGATGCCGGGCCTGGAAGGGCTAGAAGTGACCCGTCGTCTGCGGGAGCAGTCGCCAGTTCCAATCATCGTGCTCTCGGCGGTTTCGACTGAAGCGAAAAAGGTGGAAGCTCTGGAACTCGGAGCCGACGACTACATCACCAAGCCCTTCAGCACCGTCGAGTTGCTGGCCAGGATCAAGTCGGTGCTGCGCAGGGCTGCCGGGACCCAAAGCGCCTTGCCCGTGTTTACGACCGGTGATCTCTCGGTGAACTTTGCCACGCGCGAGGTCCGCCTCGCCGGGGAGATTGTCAAACTGACTCCCACCGAGTACGATTTGCTCAAGTACATGATCGAGAACGCCGGGAAGGTCTTGACGCATCAGATGCTGCTCACCGCTGTTTGGGGAAAGTCCTATGCGGACCAGGCGCAATACCTTCGTGTCTTCGTCGCTCACCTCAGAAAGAAGCTCGAGAAGGACCCCGCCCGACCCCGCTACATCCTGACCGACCCCGGCGTGGGCTATCGATTCGTCGTGGAGTCGGACGAGTAGAGCCGCCGCACCTCGTTTCGCATTTCAGCCCTCGATTTTCGCTGGCGTTTGGCCTGCTCGTGCTTTAGAATGCGCCGCGGTTTCCAGGGGACCGTTCATGACACGCATCCATCTCAGTTATCGGGCGCTGCTGGAAGTGACCAACGTGCTGAACTCCCAGCGCGACACCGACAGTCTGTGGCGGGCGATCACGGAGCAGATCCGGCAGGTGATGCCGTGGGAGCGCGCGGGTGTGACCCTGTACAACGCGGATACCGACACCTTTCGGTTCCTCGCGGTCGAAACGACCATGCCAGTCAGGGTGCTCCAGCGGGACGCGGTCATCCCGCGGGCAGGAAGCGCCGTGGGGTGGGTGTACGACCACCGCCGAATCCACATCCGGCCGAACTTGCACCGAGAGCGACTGTTTCTGGAGGATGATTTCTACGTCCAGGAGGGGCTCGGGCGCATGATCAACCTGCCGCTCATGCTCCGCGACACCTGTCTCGGGACGTTGAACATCGGTAGCGTGCAGACTGGCGACCCGGACGCCGACGACCTGGAGTTCTTGCAGCAGGTGGCCACCCAGATCGCGTACGCCATCAACCACGTGCGGGCGTATGAAGAGATCAACCGTTTGCGGGAACAGCTCGCACGCGAAAACGAATACCTGGTCGAGGAGATCAAGCTCACAAACAATTTCGGAGCCATGGTCGGGCGCAGCCAGGCCTTCCAGAACCTGCTCTCGCTGGCGCAGGCTGTCGCGCCGACGAACAGCACAGTATTGATCACCGGAGAGACTGGAACCGGCAAGGAGCTGCTCGCCCGGGCCATCCACGAGCTGAGCCCGCGACGGGACAAGCCTTTCGTGCGGGTGAACTGCGCCGCGCTGCCGGTCGGGTTGGTTGAGAGCGAGCTGTTCGGGCACGAGCGGGGCGCCTTCACGGGGGCCGAGCAGCGTCGCCAGGGGCGGTTTGAGCTTGCGAACGGGGGCACGTTGTTTCTGGATGAAATCGGGGAGATGCCGATGGAGGCGCAGGCCAAGCTCCTGCGCGTGCTGCAAGACGGCTTTGTGGATCGGGTCGGCGGGACGCACCCGGTCCCCGTGGACGTCCGGATCATCGCCGCCACGAACTCCAACCTGGTCTCCGCCATCGCCGAGGGCCGGTTCCGCGCCGATCTTTACTACCGCATCCACGTCTTTCCGATTTTCGTCCCGCCGCTGCGCGAGCGGCCGGAGGATATTCCGCTGCTGGCCCGCCACTTCCTCGAGCAGTACAGCGCGAAGCTGAAGCGGCGCTGGGAAGACATCGCGCCGGCCTCCATGGATCGCCTGATCCGGTACGCCTGGCCGGGCAACGTGCGGGAGCTGCAGAATGTGATCGAGCGCGCCATGATCCTCTCCCGGACGCCGCTCCTCGAGATCCAGGATTCGCTGGCTCCCAGCGCTGGCGCCGACCCGCAGGGTGCACCGGCCACGCTGCTGGATTTTGAGCGAGCCCATATCCTGAAGACCCTGCAGGAGACGGGCTGGCGCATCGAGGGGCCCCAGGGGGCCGCCCAGGCCCTGGGGCTCAATCCCAGCACGTTGCGCAGCCGACTCAAAAAGCTGGGGCTCAAACGTCCGCTCGCCTCCAATCCCACGTAGATTCGTCTCGTCGGAAACAAGATTTATGCCAGCGCGCGTTACGCCCTCGTAGCGCAGAGGATTTTCCGTTCCGTCAACTCCATCGATAATTCGCGGCCAATAAAACGGGACCCGTGACAATTCACGGGCCGCGGACAATGGCGTCCAGGCTTCCCCGGCCGAATGCCCTGTTCGGGCGACGCGATCAACTACTTACGACAGATTTCCCGCCGACGCGCGACTGGCATAGCCATTGCCTCTCCCCAAAGCCCGGCTTCAGGCAGGATTCAGAACGCCTGCCAGTATTTCCTGACACTCGCATTTGTGGAGAGAAAGGGGGTGAGGCGAGTCGCAAGAATCAAGCTCAGTGAAGGTACCTGAGAGTCTGTGGGTTTTTCATCAACTTGTGGGGAGGCTTCGTTATGCTTCTTTCGCGGAGACAGTTCATGAAGGCCACGGCCGGGACCGTGGCGGCCGTCGCGCTGGCGGACA
>CAZTUO010000367.1:0-3264 GCA_964616355.1 uncultured Nitrospira sp. | reverse complement strand
GCGCTCACGACGGCCTCACCAGTCCCCAGCGGGCCTTCCGGCCGCGAGCCTCGTCGAGGCGGATCACCTGGCCACGCTGGCGCAGGCGGCTGAGAGTTGCGCGCACGGCGTTTTCGGATATGTCGAGTGCTCTGGCCAGGTCTTCGACGGTTGCGACCCCTTCGCGGAGGGCCTGGTGCACGCGGTAGGCCAGGGGCATACGGGCCACAAGGTCCGGTTCGTCGGCGAGGTCGTGTTTCCGAACGCGCACTGCGGAGTCTTCAAACGCAAACCGCAGGCTCAGCGGCGGATGGAGCCGACCGCGGTTCGCCTTACGGTGGAACAAGCCCAGAACCAAGTCCTCGTCGTCGTCCTCGGGGCGCCGGACCTCCCAGACCGACCGCGCCAGGTTCCAGACGAATCCGCTGCCCCAGGGGCGGGCCGAGCCTGTGCGCTGCTCGGCGGCCGCTTTAGTCAGGTGGGCATTGATCAGCGCCGTGGTCTCCAGGGACCTCAACGCGTTGAACAGGCGCGTGGCGGCCTCGGCGCCTTCGGGCTCGGGGCCGGCGGCGGGCGCGTAGGAGTCGACGATGACCAGGCCAACGCCGTGACGGGCGACCTCGGCGCGCAGGCGGGCCGCGTCGTCGGCGAGGGCGCGGACCATCGGGCGGTAGAGGATCGTGCCCAGATCCGCAAGCCCAAGCCCGGCCTGCAGGAGGGCGAGGCGCTCGCGGGCGTCGTGCTCGTCGGCCTCCCAGTCGAGGTATAGGACCGGCGCGCTGCGTGTCGGCATCAGGCCGGGCAGCGGCGTCTCGGTGGCCACCGACAGCGCGACCCCGAGCGCCAGCCACCCTTTACCCGCCCCGCCGTCACCGAAGATGACCGTCGTCGCATGGTCAGGTAGCAAGGGCTCGACGAGGTACCGTTCGCGGACTGGCAGCGGCGCGGGGGCCAGCGGTACCACCGGCGCGCCGGCGCGGACCTCGGCGGCGACGTACCGGCAGGCGTAATCCAAAAGCGCCCGCCAGGGCGTGTTGGGGTCAATGGCCCGGAGTTTGCGTACCAGCGCCTCACGGTGTGAGAGGCTCTCCAGGTGCAGCCGGCTCCAGTGGAGGTCGCCGAGGACCGTGGAGGACACGTAGATCTCCGCGTCCAGGCCGGATGCGGTCTCCCGGGCGTGCTCAATACCGATGGCCACCTTGTGGGCGGGCCAGACGAAGACGAACTCGTCCCCGGCCCGAGACACGTGCGGCTGTGTGGGAGCGGTGTCTTCCGATACGCCACCGCGGCTCTCCGGCGTCCATGGCGGGCAGGCTGCGACGAGCCGCTCCAGGTCCTCGCGCGTGCCGCCGGCTGCGAGCCAATCCGACACGTCGCCCTTCGGGGGGAGCCCGGGCAGGTGGAGAACCTTCACCTCGGCGGCCGCGCCGTGCAGTGTGCGCGCGACCTCCTCGACGTGCTGGCGGCCCGGCGGGTCATTGTCGGGAAGGATGACGACGTTTGCGCCCCGGAAGTACTCGTTGTACTCTGGTCGCCACTTCCCAACGCCGCCCGGATTCGTCGTCGCCATCAGGCCGAGCGCAGCGAGCGCGTCCGCATCCTTCTCGCCCTCGACGATGTAGACGGTCTCGCCCCGCGCGACCGCCGCAAGGACCCCAGGCAGCCGGTAGGGCACGCGGCGCACGCCGTCGAGGTTCCACGTCCAGCCGCCGGCGCCGTCCGGGCGGCGTTGGCGGAAATCTTTCGGCTCGAGCCGCACGACCTGGAACAGCACCCTCCCGCGCTCGTCGGTGTAGTCGTAGGTGGCAACGATCCGGTCCTCCATTGCGGTGCGTCCCTCTGGCCACAGGCCGCGGGCCTGCAATGCCCCGATCACCGCCTCTTGCGCGCAGCCGGCTCCGCACCGGACGAGGAGCCGGCCGCCGCGGTCAGTAACAGACAACGAGGGCCGCGCATCGTCATGGGCGGGGCAATGGGTCAACCCGCTGGCCCCCGGGCGCATGCAGCGGCAGCCGCGCCGACCGCAGCGCAGGGCCTCGCGAATCGCCAGAGAAGTCGCAGCGGTCGTGATCACGGCCAGCGCCCCTTGGTCGCCTCGCCGATGACCTCCACCAGGTCCAGCGCACGGTCCAGGAGGTCGTGCAGCAGCCGCCGGCGCGAGGCGGCGAACCCGACGCGTTCGTCAGGCGCGAACGGCTCAAACCAGTTGTCAATTTCCGCCGGTAACGCTGAGTAGAAGGCCGCCGCCTGTGCGAACAAAAGGGGCGCGTCCTCGGGGCGCAGGCCGCGGTGCAGGTCCAGCGGTACGGCCTCATGCGTCACCGTGCCTCGACCCTCCTGTCAACACTGCGCGGCGGCGTCGCCGACTCCCGGGGTGGCAGCGGCTCAAGAAGTTGGTCAAGGTCCGCGCGGGCCACACGGAGGAGCCGCGAGCCCCGAAGCCGGCGGGCCGGCAGGCGTCCGCTCCGGATTAGCGCGCGGACGCCGTAGATCGAAAGCCCAAGGGCTACCGCGACCTCCTTCGGCGACAGCCATGCCCGACCAATCCCGTCCATCTCGGCCACTTCATGCAAGTACCTACGTGATAAAATGGCTTCATGCCAATGGCAGAAACGGACAATTTTCGCCTCACCCCTCCTCGTACCGCTCACGCGCCAGGGGGCCGAAAGAGGTATGAGCCAGAAAGTCCGTGCGGTGGTTGAGGCCCATCAGCACTTACCCCGGTTCGTCCCGCGCGGAGGCTTCATTCGTCTGGTGGAGGACGTGCATGGTCGCGTCTGTGTCTTTGCCGAGTTCTTGCTTGAGACGACGGCGGGCGGGCGTGAGGCCCTTGCGCGTCTGGCGGGCGATTGGCAGGAGGCGATCCGCGAGACCCTCGGTCCACAACCAGGCACCACAGAATGGATACTGGAGAGCCTGCTCCAGTGGCATCGCGCGGGTGAGGGATCTTACGCCGAACTGGGCCGACGGATACTGAAGTCCCTGGAGCCGTTCGTCCGACGGGCAGCCGAGGCGTTGCTGGAGCAGGCTCAGACCGCCTTACAGGCCGCCCCCGCTAAAGATGAGCAGGCAGTGATCACGTGCCTCATCGAGAAGGTGGCGCAGGACGTCGCCTCGGGCCTGGAGACCGGCGACCATGCCGGCCCCGTGATGGCCCTGCTAGGCATTCGCAACCTGCTCGTGGACCTGTTCAGCATCTCAGACGACGAAGCCGAGCACCACCTCCGTGACGCACTCACCCGTGCGTTCCGTGGTGAACCCGATCTGTTCGGCCCGAGCCGCCTG
>CAZTUO010000366.1:1078-3268 GCA_964616355.1 uncultured Nitrospira sp. | reverse complement strand
ATTCAGAGAAACGTCAAGGTCATGGACAAGAGCGGGCGCGAGTCGGTCACGACCTTCGAGCGGGGTGTCGGCGACGTCGTCGTCACCTATGAGAACGAGCTGCTGCCGCGGATCCGGAGCGGGCGGCCCTACGAGCTGATCGTGCCTGCCGAAACGGTCCTCATCGAAAACCCGGCCGCGCTCGTGGACCGAAACGTGGACCGACACGGGGTGCGCCCGGTGGCCGAGGCCTTCATCGCCTTCCTGCACAGCCCCGAGGCGCAACGCGCCTTCCTCGAGCTGGGGTTCCGGCCCGTGGATCCGTCGGTCGCTGGCCCGGAGGCGGCGGCCTTTCCCCGTCCCGCACGGCTGTTTACGGTCGCCGACCTGGGAGGCTGGGAGCAGGTGTCGATGCGGCTCTTCGGGCCGCAGGGGATCTGGACGAGGACGGTCGAGGAGTTGGCACGAGGGAACTAGGCCGCGTGCGTGCCAGGGACCCGAGCACAGGATGAGGCAGCACCACCTCATTGCACTGGCCCTGCGGCTGACCGCCATCGGCTATGTCGCCGCCCTCATCCTGCTGCCCCTGCTCGTGATCGGCGAGCAGGCGCTCGCAGGGGGGGCGGCTCGATTCTGGGAGGACATCCGCCACCCGCAAGCCTGGCACGCCCTGGGGTTGACCCTCCAGGCGGCCGCGGTGACGACCGGGATCAACGCGATTGGCGGGACGCTCGCGGCAGTCGCGCTCGTCCGCTACGAGTTTCCGGGCCGGTGGTTCCTGAACGCGGTGGTGGACCTCCCCTTCGCGATCCCCACGCTCGTGGCGGGCTTGATGATCGCGGCCTTGTACGGGCCGACGAGCCCGCTCGGCGCCTGGCTTCAGGGGAACGGGATCGAGGTCATCTACAACAGGCCCGGGATCGTGCTGGCGATGCTCTTCGTGACCATGCCCTTCACCATCCGTGCCCTCCAGCCGGTGCTCATGGAGCTCGAGCGGGAACAGGAGGAAGCCGCCTATACGCTCGGGGCCGGCCCCTGGGCGACGTTCTGGCAAGTCACCCTCCCCGCCATCCTCCCGGGCTTGCTGACCGGGGTCTTCCTCACCTTCGTCCGGGCGCTGGGCGAGTTCGGCGCGGTCGTCATCGTGGCGGGCAACATTCCCATGAAGACCCAGGTCGCGGCCGTCTACGTCTACGGGGAGATCGAGAGCTACAACCCGCGCGGCGCCACCTCAGTGTCCATCGCGGTCCTGGTGCTGTCCTTCCTCGCGCTGCTCCTCCTGGAGCGGCTCTCCCGCCCGCCGGGCGAGCGGCTGCCTGTCTGGAAACCCAGGCGGAACGCGGAACGATGAGCGAGATGCGCGCCACTCGTCCTCCATCACCCGTCACCCGTCGCGTCCTGATCGGGATCGTCTGGCTGTACTTCGGGATCCTGCTGATCGGTCCCCTCACCTACCTGGTCCGCGAAGCGCTGGGGGCTGGAGCGGCGGCGTTCTGGGCGGAGATCACCCGCCCTGAGGCCCTGCACGGGTTCTGGCTGACCGCCGTGATCACGGGTATCGTGCTGGCGGTCAACCTGGTGTTCGGGACCGTCACCGCGCTGGTCCTGGCCCGCCAGCAGTTCCGCGGCCGGACGCTCCTGAGCGGCCTCATCGACCTGCCCTTCGCGGTCTCCCCGGTCATCGCGGGGTTCATGCTGATCCTGCTCTTCGGCCCGGACACCCTGCTCGGCGCGTTCTTCGGCCGGCTCGGGGTCAAGATCCTCTTCGCCTTCCCGGCCATGGTCGTGGCCACCCTGTTCGTGACCTTCCCCTTCATCGTCCGCGAGCTGGTCCCGGTGCTGCAGGCCGTCGGTACGGACGGCGAGGAGGCGGCCCGGACCCTGGGCGCGAGCGAGTGGCAAGTGTTCTTCAAGGTCACCCTGCCGGCTGTCCGCTGGGGGCTGGTCTACGGCGCGACGCTGACGGTGGCGCGCGCGATCGGCGAGTTCGGCGCCGTGCTGGTCGTCTCGGGGAACATTCTCCTGCTGACCCAGACGGCGACGCTCCACATCTATCAGAGCTACGTGGACTTCAACTACGCCGGCGCCTATGCCGTGGCGGTCACCTTGCTCGCCGTGTCGTTCCTGATCTTGACCATCCTGGAAGCGGCCAGGGCGCGGGCCGCGCGGCTCGCGGACCCGCCCGGCCATCACGTCCGCGCCGGTCGTGCT
>CAZTUO010000366.1:0-1068 GCA_964616355.1 uncultured Nitrospira sp. | reverse complement strand
ACCGGCCGCAGGCGGAACCCTCGTGAAGATCGAGGTCCGACATCTCTCCAAGCGCTTCGGCGCGGTCGAGGCGGTGGCCGACGTCTCCTTCGCCGTGAAGGAAGGCGAGCTGGTGGGACTGCTCGGCCCGAGCGGGAGCGGCAAGACCACCGTGCTGCGGCTGATCGCCGGGTTGGAGACACCGACGGAGGGCGAGATTCTGATTGACGGGCAGCGGGTGAATGACCTGCCCGTCCAGCAGCGCAACATCGGGTTCGTCTTCCAGCACTACGCGCTCTTCAAGCACCTTACGGTCTTCCACAACATCGCCTTTGGTTTGCGGATCAAGAACTGGCCGCGCGCGGAGGTCGCCACGCGCGCCGGCGAGCTGATCCGGCTGATGGGCCTCGAGGGCCTGGGCGACCGATACCCGCACCAACTCTCCGGTGGGCAGCGGCAGCGGGTCGCGATCGCCCGGGCGCTCGCCCCGCGCCCGCACGTGCTCCTGCTGGACGAGCCCTTCGGCGCGGTGGACGCCAAGGTCCGCCAGGAGCTGCGCGAATGGCTGATCCGCCTGCACAGGGACTTGAACGTGACGAGCCTCTTCGTCACGCACGACCAGGAGGAAGCGATGGAGGTCTCCGACCGGATCCTCGTCTTTTCCAAGGGGCGCCTGGAGCAGGTCGGGACGCCGGCCGAGGTGTACGAGGAGCCGGCGACCGAGTTCGTCGCCCGCTTCATCGGCGCGATGAACATCGTCGAGGCCGAGGTCAAGCAGGGCATGGTCCAGGTCGGCACGCTCGGGTTTCCCGCGCCGGACTATCCGGACGGCCAGGTGGTCCGCATCGGGTTCCGCCCCTACTACGTGAAGGTCTCGGAGGATCCCAATCGGTTCCGGCTGCGGGCGCGGCTCCGGCACGTGTACTTCCTCGGCGTGGCTTACCGGCTGGAGATCGAGACCGACGACGGCTTGATCCTCCGCTCCCGCATGAACAAGGAAGAGTTCCGGCAGTGCAAGTTCGAGGTCGGCCGGCCCGTCTCCTTCGCCGTCACCCACTTCCGGATCCTGCCTCAGGAGGGCGGGCCGGC
>CAZTUO010000365.1:0-3271 GCA_964616355.1 uncultured Nitrospira sp. | reverse complement strand
CTTCGCCGACGGAACCAGCGAGCCCCGCTTCAAGATTGAAGGCCACCCACCGAACCTGACCCGGGATCTGTACTTTGGGATTTACCAGACGCTTTGGAGTCCGGACGAGGGGGGACGGCGGCTCTTCGAGAAGTTCCCAGCGGATTTCTTCGATCTCGTTATCATCGATGAGTGCCACCGCTCGGGTTTCGGTACGTGGCGCGAGATCCTCGATCACTTCGGATCCGCGATCCACCTCGGCATGACCGCCACGCCGAAGCAGGACGAGAACATCGACACCTACGCCTACTTCTGCGCGGAAGAGCCCGAGGTAGCCATTGACCCCGAGCACCCCGAACGTGGCACGTGGCGACCGCCTGCCTATGAGTACAGCTTGGGCCGTGGCATCGAAGACGGTTTCCTGGCAACCTACAAGGTCCATCGGGTGCGCACGACCGTGGATGCTACCGGGCTGCACCTGGAAGACGCCATTGAACAAGGCGCCGAGATCTTCGTCCCGGAAGACGTCGAGCCGCGCGAGTTCTACACAACCCCGCAATTCGAGCGAGAGATCACGCTGCCCGACCGCACCCGCGCGATGGTCAAACACTTGGCGGGCCTTCTGCGCCGCTTCGGCAAGATGGAGAAGACCATGGTCTTTTGCGTGGACATGGAGCACGCGCGCCTCGTGGCCCGACTCCTCCAGGACGAGTTCGGTCCGGAAACAGGCCTCTCCAACTACGCCGTGCCCATCATCTCGGAGGAAGGGGAGGAAGGGCGCAGGGCCCTTGAGGCGTTCGCGGATTCCGACAACCCTGCGCCGGTGGTGGCAACTACCGCTGAGCTGCTCTCAACCGGCGTAGACGTCCCCTCCTGCCGGAACATCGTGGTCATGAAGACGATCTCTTCGCCGGTCTTGTTCAAACAGATCGTAGGGCGGGGTAGCCGGCTCGACCCGGGAACAGACAAGTACTGGTTCCGGATTATCGACTTCACAGGCGCGACGCGGCTTTTCGACGAGTGGGACCGCCCACCTGTCCCACCGCCTCCTCAGCCGGAAGGTCCCCAGACTGCTGTCGTCGAAGGTGTTGTGTTCCATGCTGAGACCGGGCAACGCATCGTAGGCGCTCGAGTGAGCATACGGACCGGACCCAACAGCCAGCGCGGGCCGGTCGAAACCGATGACGCCGGGCGCTTTCGCTTCGAACGGCTTCCTGTGGGTGCGCTTCAGCTCATGGTGAGCGCCCGCGGCTTCGCTAGCCGGACCTTTAGCGTGGAGACCCTCGCGGACCAGACGACCGAGGTCCGGGTCCCTCTAAGACACGCGGAGAAGAAGGGAGGCAAGATTCGCGTGGAAGACCTCGAGGTGACCATTGCGGACGAGGCGATCTTCCTGATCGAGTCCACGGGGTTGCAACTCACTCTGAGGCAGTACCGGGACTACACTCGAAGCCGCATCCTCCAGATTGCCTCGAGTCGGAGGTTACTGCGTGAAATCTGGTTGGAGAGTACCCGCCGGCGAGCTTTCTTGGAGGAACTGCGACAGTCCAGCATCCATCCGGAAGTGCTTGCGGAAGTGCTGAAGCATCCGGAAGCCGACGTTTTCGACCTCCTGTGCCATATCGCCTTCGGCGACCCCGTGCGTACTCGGAGTGAACGCGCCAGCGCGTTTCGGAACCGTGAGCAGACCTTCATCAACGCACACCAGCAGGATGCGCGAAACGTGATTCTGGAGCTCTTAGAGAAGTACCGCATCGGCGGCATTGACCAGCTTGAGCCCGAAGTCTTCGGGGTCTCCCCCTTCCGTGAGTGGGGCGGCGCGGTGAAAATCAGCCGAGCCTTCGGCGGCCCGAACGCTCTCGACCGATCCCTTCGAGAAATGAGACAGCGAATCTACACTGAGGTGGCTGTGTGATGAATGGACCCCAGACCCGCGAGACGCTGGCTAATGAGATCTGGCGCGCCTGCGACATCCTCCGACGCGACAACAACTGCGGCGGGATCATGGAGTACGTTGAGCACCTGGCATGGCTGCTGTTCCTCCGCTTCCTGGACGCCCAGGAAGACGAATGGGAGATGCAGGCAAAACTTGCTCGACGCACGTACGCACGGATCCTAGACGGCGACCTCCGGTGGAGCGCCTGGGCGACCAAAGACTGGCCTGCGGATCGGCTCCTCGAGTTCGTGCACGGCCGCTTGATCCCCTACTTGCAGAGCCTCGGCGGCGACCCATTGCGCGACACCGTTCGCGACATCTTTGCGGAACGAAACGTCATCGTCTGCGCCTCCGGCTACAACCTGAAGGAAGTTTTGCAGATCATCGACGGCATCGACTTCCACAGCCAGGACGACATCTTCACGGTCTCGCAAGTCTACGAGGAACTGCTCCGCCGGCTGGGCAGCGAGAACCGCGTGGCTGGAGAGTTCTACACCCCACGACCGGTGATCCGCTTCATGGTCGAGCTGGTGGATCCGAAGATCGGAGAGACGGTCTACGATCCCGCGTGCGGTTCCTGTGGTTTTCTGGCCGAGGCGTACTTGCATATGAGACGGCAGGAGCGCACCATCGAGCACTATAAGATGCTGCAGGAGTGCACTTTTTTTGGCCAGGAGAAGAAGCCGCTGCCGGCGCTCCTGGGCCTGATGAACATGGTCCTTCATGGCGTCACAGCGCCGCAGATCCGACGCCGCAACACCCTGGAGGAGAACATCCGCCAGGTCTCGGAGCGCTACGACGTCGTGCTCACCAATCCGCCGTTCGGCGGGACCGAAGGCCGCCACATCCAGTCGAACTTCCCAGTGCAGGCTCAAGCCACGGAGCTCCTCTTTCTCCAGCACATCATGAAAAAGCTCAAACCCAAGGACGGCGCCCGTTGCGGCATGGTCGTGCCAGAAGGCACGCTCTTCCGAGGTGGGGCATTTGCCAATGTCAAGCATGACCTGCTGGAGCAATTCAATCTGCACACCGTAGTGAGCCTTCCTCCGGGAACCTTTGCGCCATACTCGGATGTGAAGGCCGCGCTTTTCTTCTTCGAGCGACCGGGGCCAACCAGAGAGATCTGGTACTACGAGCTCCCGCTTCCTGAGGGGCTCAAGAAGTTCAGCAAGGGGAGCCCTATCCAAGACGAGCATTTCGACGAAGCTCGGAGGCTCTGGAAGGCCTGGGACGCATACCGCAAGCGCCAGGGCCCCCGCGAAGCCTGCGTCTCTGAGCGCTCCTGGACTGTGCCAGCAGAAGGGATCAAGGCCCGGGGCTTCGATCTGACGGCCCGCAACCCGAACCGAAAGGAAA
>CAZTUO010000364.1:0-3276 GCA_964616355.1 uncultured Nitrospira sp. | reverse complement strand
GCGGCATCTTCCGAAGCGGGATCGGAGGGAGGCGCCTCGTCGGTTCCGGATGGCCCTGGAGTAGCACACCGATGCCGAGGCCCGGGTTTTGTCCCGATTCCTGTTGAAATTGGCTTCTCCCCGCGTCTCCTCTGAATAATGACCTCCGTATTTGCCTTATACGGGGCGATCGGCGGCCGACCCGACCTCCGGTATCCCCCCTCACGCTGCCTCGGTCGTCGCCAAGGCTGTCGGGATGGCCGCCATCTTGCGCCACCCATCAATACGCCGCATCCGGATTTGGCCTGTCAGCAACACGCCAGAGAAGAGCAGCTCGGCCGTCTGGGCCGTCGGCAGCGCCCCTTGCGTGTTGACCCGGCGGCGGAATGCTTCATTCAGCCGCTCGATGGCGTTGGTGCTGCGCGCGCACTTCCACTGACTGGATGGCAGCCGAGAGCACGTGCGCAGCTCCTCCCCCGGCTTCGCGCAAGCTGGCCACCACCTTGGGCAGGCGTTTCTCCCATTTGGCCACAAAGGCGTGGTACGCCTGCCGCGCCAGCGCACCAGACTCGGCCTCAGTGATCCGGTGAGCGTCCGCCGTGAGCTCCTCCCGGGCGTGGCGCGGCGCATGGCGTGCTCGATTCCGCAGCTGATGGACGACGCACCGCTGCACGGCGATCCTGGGCCAGCTGGTCTCCACAGCGGCGCGCAGCCCCGGACTGCCATCGATCACACACCGCGGCGGCCGGGGCAGCCCCCGGGCGATCATGCTCTCCACGAACCCGCTCCAGGCCGTCGTCGACTCGCTCGTCAGCGCCTCCAGATCCAGCACCACCTTCTGCCCGTCGGTGCGGACACCCAGCGCCACCAACACCGGGACCGAGACGACGTTGCGGTCCAGCCGGACCCGCAAGGCCATGGCCTCCAAGGACAGGATGACGACCCGCTCCTCCTTGAGGTCGCGATGATGCCAGCCCTCATACAAGGCTTTCACCTGACCCACGAGCCGGGAGACCGCACTCTTCGACAGCGGTGCCCCCCGCAGCAACGGCCCCAGGGCCCCTTTGATCCGCCGGCCATTGGCGCCGCTGCAGGAGCAGCCGAGCATCGCCGCATCGATCGCGGCGGCCCGGCGTTCATAGCGGGGAATCAGCTGACTGCGCCATTCAACCGTCTGAGGCCCTTGGCGCAGGCGTGCCCGTGGCAGGGTCACGGCGGTCGGCCCCAGCCCCGTGGTCAGCGTCCGCTGCATCCACCCATGGCGGTATCCCTGGCGACTCGGCCCGCGGGCATACCGATCAGCCGCCAACACCTCGGTCAGTTCGGTGGTGACGATCGTTTCGATGAATTCCCGGATCTTCCCCCGCAGGGCGACGGTCAGCGGGTCCGGTTCCCCCAGCGCACGCAGCAGTCGCTCCGCTTTCGCTTTCCTCACCTGCTCCGATTTGATAGACTGCTTCCCCATAGGCGTATGCCTCCTTGTGCTGGCCCCTGCCAGGGCCGGTGTGTTGATTCCGCAGGGAGGTCATACGCCTTTTAAATTTCCACAGGAAGAGGTCCGCTACCGAGGCCCGAGCGATGCGGAGGGAGGGCGAGCGGTGGCGGTGCCGGATCAACGAGTCCGCTGCGCCTCCTGGCTGGAAGCGTTCGAGGACTGGCTGACCCTGCCTTGTGTGAAGGTGCCGGCGGTGCTCCGCAAGACCCTGCACTCGACGAATCCGATCGAGAGCCTGTGCGCCACGGTGCGGGGCTGTGAGGGCCACATCACGCGCGACCGGCACAGCCGAGGCCATCCACCCGGAGGCGGAGAGCCTGGCAGCCTGAAAGACAGAGGGAACGTGATCAATGACCCTGGAGCGACAACATGAAAATTTCCACTACGGTCTTGACAAACCCGGAGCGAGCATGACTGAGGTCTTAGAACAGGGGTGCGTGTCGGAAACGGGCACGCGTCTGTTGCGTCCCTAATCTCCGGCTAAGCGCGAGACTGGAAGAAGCGCAGGTGGTCGCTGACCGCATGAGGAGTGGGCGAGGCGCTGGCCTCAACCTTGCGTGGTCATTCACCCGATGGGTGAACGCGCCACCAGGAGGATGCCGATGCCAGAGACGCCGTCTGAGAGCCCTCGCCTCCCGTTCGAGATCGAGGCCCGGCTTGATCCGAGTCTCGTCCCCGCGCATGCGGGGGTGCCGTTGGTGAGCGAGCTGGTCCGCCGCCTGGGGGCGGCGCAGGTCGTCCATGCCCAGGTTCGGACCAAGCCACGCCAACGGGGGGTGACGCCGGCGCAGTGGGTGGAGACGCGGATCGCGCTGTGGACCGCCGGCGGGGATCGCGGTCAGGACCTCGAGACCCTGCGCGCCGATGCGGCGTTGGCCGCCTTGCTGGGGGATGAGTGGCCCGCCGCGACGACGATGCGGGACTTCCTGGGGGCGGTTCACGCCGAGGCTCTCCCGCTGCTGCGCGCGGGGGAGCAGGCCGCCCTCCCCGAGGAGTCGGCGCCCCTGGCGGGTGTGGGCGCCGCCAACCAGCGAGTCCTCGCCGCGGGCCGCAGCAGGCGCCGCACCCACGGCGACGCTGGATGTGGAGGCGACGATCCTGGAGGGCGCAGAAGCGCACGGCGACGGTGGCCTACGAAGGCACACGAGGCGCTCAGCCGGTGGGGGGCGTCTGGGCCGAGCCGGAGCTGATCGTCCACGACGAGTTCCGCGATGGGACCGGGCCAGCCGGCTGTGGCAATGTCCGCATCCTGGCACGCGCCGTCGCGGCGCTCCCCGCCGGCATCACCCAGCTCTTCGTCCGGGGTGACAGGACCCTGGATGCGCACGAGGGGCGGGCCTGGTGTGAGGAACAGGGCATCGGGTCTGCCATCAGTGTGGACCTGAGCCCGCAGGTGCGGGCGGAGAGCCTGCGGCTGTCCGAGACCGCCTAGCAGCCGGAGAGCGAGGAGGCCGACGCCAGCCGCGAGTGGGCGGAAGTGCCCTCCGGGCCCGACGACCAGGACGACCGGAAGGATCGGCCCTGCGGGCGGCGCGACCTGGCGTTGCGCGTCCGCAAGCGGCAGGGCGACCTGTTCGCCGATGGGAGCCTGGTGACAGACTTGGCGATCGTGACGAACCGGGAGGGGGACGGCCTCCCCCTGCTCCGCTGGCATCGGGAGAAGGCGGGCACGGTGGACCATGCGCCTCACGGGCTCAAGAACGAGTGAGCGGCAGAGGCCCTGCCCAGCGGGAAATTCGGGGCCAACGCGGCGTGGTTCCGGCTCAACGTGCTCACGGACCACTTGTCAGCGCCTTGAAGCG
>CAZTUO010000363.1:0-3282 GCA_964616355.1 uncultured Nitrospira sp. | reverse complement strand
GCGACCAGCTTGCGCCGCAGGCCCTCCCGGATCTCGCGTGCTCTGTGGATGCCGTCCTGGGCTAACGCCCGTGTCGTTGGTCGATTTGATCGAGCCGGCGTTTCTGGCCCTGGCGGCCCTCCCGTTTGTTCGTGGACCCGCCGTGACGCCCTCTGGGCCTGAGCGCACGGTCCCTGCCAGAGACGCCTCGTTCACGCATGCCGACCTGTCGCGCCTGCCGTTTCGCGTCCTCCGTCACCTGGGTCCTCGCCCTGGCTTCAGAGGGGCGCGGGAGCCAGGATGTCTCACCCATCCCTTCCCCTGTAGGGGAGTGGGAACGCGGGTGAGGCGGTAATGGAATGGCCATGGGGCTGGGTGCGAGCGGGCCTGCTCGCGGTAGCGGTGGTGGCTGCGGTGGCCGTGCCACCGACTGCGGCCGGGGCCTCCGTGAACCTGCCGCTCCACCATTGGGCCTACGAGGCGATCGAGCGGCTCACGGCCATGGGAATCATTGATCGGGCGATGGTGGTGGCCAAGCCCTACAGCCGGAAGTTAGCGGCCAAGTACGTGGCGCGTGCGCTCGAGCGGATCCGAGCCGGCACCGTTGCAGCGGATGGAACGGAGGTGCCGGTTGAGCCCTTGCTCGAGCGGCTGGTGCAGGAGTTTCGGTCCGAATTGGTCAGCCTTGGCGCGGTGCCGGCCGCCTCGACCGCGGCGCGCAACGGATTCGTCCGGGTGGGGGCCCGGTTGCAGGTCGAAGGGGATGCGTTCTTCATCGGTGGCGGGCAGACGGTCCGGCTTCGCGAAAACCGGATGGGTCAGTTCTATGCAAACGGCGAGCAGGTTCAATCGGATCTGCGGGGCTGGCTCGAACTGGGCGAGGTGCTCGCTGTCAGCATGGACCCTAAGTACATCAGCAATGTCCATGCGCTCGGCATCGGTGCGACTGCCAACGACAAGAACGTGTACTTTCAGGAACTGAATACCAAAGTCACGCTCTTTAACGTGGCCGTCCAAGTGGGGCGCGGGTCGAATTGGTGGGGGCCGGGCTATCGCGGCACCCTGTTGCTGTCGGACCATGCCTTCCCGCTGGACATGATCCAGGTCGGCAGCGACGAACCCTTCAAGCTGCCCTGGGTCTTCAAGTCACTCGGTGATTGGAGGATCCATACGTTTCTGACCCAGTTGGAGCGGAATCGAGATTTCCCCCGCGCGAAAGTCTTCGGCCTCCGGATAAGCTACCTGCCGGTTGACTGGCTGGAAGTGGGCCTCACCCGGTTGACCCAGTTTGATGGCCGGGGACGGAATCAGTCCTTTCCCCGTACGGTTATTGATGCCTATACTAATCCCCCGAATCAGGCCGGAGATCGAGATGTGAATGAAGAAAGCATGATTGATTTCCGGGCGCGAATTCCGCACGTGGACTACGTGGTTCCGTTTCCGGCTGGTTTCCAGTTGTACGGGGAACTGGGCTCGGAAGATAAGTGGTCGCAGTTCCCCCTGCCCAGTCGCGGAGCCTTTTTGGTCGGGGCTTATATCCCGCAGGTCTTTCGTGGAGACACGCTCGATCTCCGGATCGAGTACGCCGATACCGATATTTTGCGGCGCCGGCATCCCGAGTTGGCCAATATTTGGTACAACAACGGCACGTATGTGAGCGGGATGCGGTACCGCGGCTATCCGCTTGGGCACTGGATGGGCACGGATGCGACCGACCTGTTTGTGCGCGCGACCCGCTCCCTCACGGAGACGGTGCGGGTCGGCCTCAATTTCGAGCTGTCGGAGCGCGGCCGCGGGCTCCCCGTGCATGAAAAGAAGGTCGAGGGGGGGATGGATGTGACCTGGTGGGTGTCGCAGCACGTGCAGCTTACGATCACCTACGCACGACAACGGATTCAGAACCCTGGGCAAATTACCAGCATCACCCCCTTTGTGGAAACTTTTGCTGGCGGCGTCGTGGCGAACAATCACCTCTTGTGGACGAATCTCGCCGTTGAGTTTTAGATGATGTGCGGGATGCTCGTTTGCAAGGGGATGGACCGGTCCGAGACCGTCGTCTCGCTGGGTTCTGGACACTCTGTTGACCTTTCAGCGTCGAGGGCGTAAAAGAGGTCGCATGCGCAGGGGATGGCTAGGCAAATGGGCTCGGCGTGCTGGGGGGCAGGGGCTCGTCTGGCTGCTGGTTATCTTCATGATGGCTCCCCCCTCGCTCTTGGCGCAAACGCAGGGGGGACCGACGACTGCCTTTCCTCAGATGGGCACGGCGCCTCCAGCTGCAGCGGCTACAGTCCCCGGTCAGCCGATTGTGACGAGCCCGACCGCATTGCAGCCCCTGGTGCCGCCCCAGGTGCCCTGTCCCTCTCCCCAGGCGCCGAGCCATGTTCCAGATATGGGGCTGACTTCGATCAACGAGTTATGGCCGATCGAGCCCGCGACGTTGCTGCCCTCATCCGTTGAGCAGCGGATGCGGCAGGAGAAGGAAGAACGGCAAGAAAAGATCGAGAAGGAGCGGGAAGAAAAAGAACGGCGTGAACGTGAGCAGCAACGCCGGGAGATGAAACAGGAGATGCTCACTGGCGGCCAGGGGCCGCTTCCTCCTCAAGGACTGTCCCAAGGTCCGATCCCAGGGCAGGCTATCACAGGGCCGGGGATGACTCGCGAGAAGGAGAAGGAGAAGGAGAAGGAAGAGTGGCTTTTCGAAAAGAGGTTCAGCATTGAAGAAGCGTTCGCGCAGTTTTCTGTGCTGCAGAGTGCGAGGGGGCGCCTCAAGCAGTTTGGGTACGAGTTCTTTGAAGTCCAAGCTGCCGGCTTTGCTCCAGTGCTGGATGTGCCGGTTGGGCCGGATTATGTAATCGGACCGCAGGATTCCCTGGCGGTTCATATCTGGAATGTGCCCGACCCGAACTTCAATCGGAGCTATATTGTTCCGGTCGAACGGGATGGGATGGTGGTGATCCCCCAGGTGGGGGCGATTCCAGTCGGGGGCTTGACGTTCTCCCAGGCCGAGCGCGCCATTGAAGCCCGACTCCGCGGGTTGCTCAAACGCTTTGAGGTGCATGTGGCGATGGCGCGGCTCCGGACGATCAAGGTCTATGTGGTCGGTGAGGTCGTCCGTCCGGGGGCCTATGAGATCAGTGCCCTTGCCACTGCGTCCAATGCGGTCTATGCGGCCTGCGGGCCTGCAAAAACGGGGTCCCTGCGGCAAGTCAAGGTCATCCGAGACGGGAAAGTCTTCGCGGAGCTGGATTTTATACTGCTCCCCTGAGAGAGTGGACACTTTCGAGAGTGAGTGGGTAGGATGAT
>CAZTUO010000362.1:0-3292 GCA_964616355.1 uncultured Nitrospira sp. | reverse complement strand
AGAGCGCCCAGCGTCATCTGCGAATTCTGACCGAGATCGCCGAAGGGAAGCGGGTGACCCAGCGCCGGCTGGCCCGCAAACTCGGCATCGCGCTCGGCCTGACGAACCTGTACCTCAAGCGGCTGGTTCGCAAAGGCTACATCAAGGTCACAACCATCCCGCCCAACCGGGTGCGGTATCTGCTCACCCCGAAGGGGATGGCCGAAAAGGCGCGCCTGACGTGCCAATTCATGGAGTACTCCTTGCGGCTCTATCGCGACACGCGCCGCCTCGTCCGGGAGCACCTGTCGGCCCGGGTCTCGGGGAGAGCCTCCCGCGTGGCCGTGTGCGGTGCGGGGGAAGCGGCGGTGCTCGCCCTGCTCACGTTGCGGGAGCTGGGCGTGGAAGACGTGAGGGTCTTCGCACCGGGAGGAGATCCCGAGACCGTCGGCGGCGTGCCGGCGCAGCCCCTGCCTACGCTCGACCCGAATGCGGTCGACGTGGTCGTTGTCGCGAGCTTTGCTCCGGCGCCGGAGCTTGTCGCGGCGCTGGCCGCCCGGGGCCTCGGGGACGAGCGGCTTGTCATCCTCTCGCCTGGGGCGGGTTACCGCGGCAGCGCCGGCCGAGACGCGGCGTCGGGCATCGGATAGGCGAAATACGCCGCCCGCGGTATCGATTTTGCGGCGTAGAGCCCCCGTCGTGGTGGAACTGTGGGCGTGAGATTTGGTGCGAGCACAGCGAATGCTGGGGATGCCACGTGGCAGCTACGGGGCGCCCGGATGACCCATAGGGTTGCGGCTCGGGCGGCTGAAGAGGAACGGCCGGCACTGGCCCCCTCGTCGCTGCCGGTCCGCTCGCTCCTGTGGGAGTCGGCGCGGGTCGGGGCCGTCTACCTGCTGGCTCAAGTGCCCGCCTTTTTCATCCCGGCCGTCGTCGCAGCGATCTTCGGGGCCACGGCGGCAACGGACAGCTTCTTCCTCGCCTTCGCCATCGCGTCTTTCGTCGTAAACAGCGTGAATGGCGCGGCACAGGCGGCCGTGCCGTATCTCGTCATCCAGTGGCGTTGGTTGCTGCGGTGGGGGACCTGGCTGCTCGTCGCGATCGCCGCCGGGCTGCTGCTTGCCGCGCTGCTCGTGCTCGGACCGGCTCTCGAGCGCTGGGGCGGTCTGGACGCGGCGCAGCGACGAGCCGTGGCGACCTACCTTGTGGCGCTGGGCCCGTTCGTCGTGTGCTCGACTGTCGCGGCGCTATGGTCGGCGGCGACCAATGCCAGGGGAGAGTACCGCGTGGGGGCGTGGGCTCAGGGGGCGAGAGCCGTCGCCGTCGTAGGGCTGGTCTTGGCGATCGGGCCTTCCCTGGGGCTGTGGGGGCTCGTGCTCGCCTTCGTGATTGGCGAGGCCGTGCGGACGCTCATCCTCTCGGCAAGACTCTCCCGCCCGGGACCGCTGGCACCGCCTTCTCCGCTCACCGAAGATCACAAGCTGAGTCGGCGAAGTCTCGCCCAGAGCCTGGCGGCGCAGGTGGCCGGTTCGGCCATCCTCGGGGCTGTCCCGATCATCGACCGGGCGATGGCGTCGTCGCTGGGCCCGGGCAGCGTGTCGGTGTTGGAATACGCTGAGCGCATCTGGCAGGTGCCCCTTTCCCTCGCCATGACCGGGTTTACGGTGGTGAGCCTGACCGAGTGGAGCCGGGGCGTCTATTCCGGAGGTCAAGTGCGCTCAGTGAGGCAACAGGCTGCTGCCACGGCGCGGGTGTTCTTCCTGGCGTCCCTGCCGTTTTGCGTGGCATTCGTGCTCTTGCGGGAGCCGCTCACGCGCCTGCTGTTCGGATACGGGGCGTTTCCGGAGGCCGAACTGCCCAGGCTTGCAGCCACCCTGGCGGCGCTCGTGGCAGGGGTGCCCGTGTACCTCGTCGGGCTAACGTACTCGCGCGTCTTCCTCGTGGAGAAGCGGTCGGATCTGCTCTTAGTCGTGGCCATCATTGCCGTGGGAGCCAAAATCTTGCTGAACGCGCTCGTCCTTTCGCCGTGGGGCGTAGCAGGGCTCGGGGCGGCCACGTCCCTCATGTACACGTTGAATACGCTCCTGCTGGCGACGATGTGTCGGAAGTTTTCAGGTCCCGAGCAAACCTCCAAGCTCACTGGAGCTGGCGGCCGATGAGACTGACCATGGGGCTGACGCTGAGGCGAATCGCCAAGGGTCTCTGGTGGCTCCTGGCGGGCCGGCCGGACGAGCGCCGAAGGGTACGCCACCAACTGGCAGGAATGGCCGCAGCGGTCCTGGCAGGAATCCCTATTGGAGACGATCATAAGCTGTGGTGGCGGGACGAGGAATTCCGTAGAGACTTCAGCCGACTGTCCCCCGGATACCCCTACACGGACGAACGCAAGTACTTACTGCGCGAGTTGGCAAGGTACACCCGCGTCTAGCGGAGGCCGGGTGTTTCGAGGGCGCGTCGGCCTACTTCCTGGCCAAGGCGAGGCCCGACGCCGTCATTCACCTGTTCGATCGCTTCGTTGGGTTGCCGGCGCCCGGAGAGGAGGACGCGGTGACCGAGTCCCAGGTATTTCGGTGGGCGCCGGGCGACTTCAAAGCTCGGCTTTCGGTCCTGTCGGATAATCTGGCAGCCTTCGACAACGTTCGTGTCCACCGCGGTGATATTCCGGAAGTTTTGCAGTGTGTGGCGGATGAACAGTTCTGCCTCGTGCACATCGATGTCGATCTCTACCGGCCGACGTTGGACAGTCTCCAATTCTTCTATCCCCGCGTGGTGCCTGGTGGGGTAATCGTCCTCGATGATTATGGGTTCGCGACATGTCCGGGTGCGCATCGGGCGGTCGAGGAGTTCATGGCGGACAAACCGGAGTATGTGATTCACGCGCCGACGGGTCAGGGCATCGTGTTCAGGAGATAGACGATGGGACGGCCGTTGGCCGGGGCCGGACGGTTTGAGCTGGACGGAATCTGGGTGTGGTCGGTTTGCGTCGCGACAGGTGCGGAGAGATGGTTCGCGCGCGGTGTCGCCAGGTGGGCCGCGCCACCCGGCATCGGGGCGGGTGAGCGGTGATGACCGGGACGGGACAGGAACGGATCTGGGAGCATTTCCAAGGGGCGTCCGCCGAGGAGGCTTTCGCCGCGGCAGAGCCGAGGTACGCCGCAGTAGTTCGGGCAGCGGTCCGCCGGATGCGAGGCGAGGTGGCAAGGGCTCTAAACATCGGATCAGGATCTGGGGGGTAGAACGTCGGTTGCTGGCGCTCGGCTGGCAGGTTGCCACGCTGGACCTCACGGCGGTCGCAGTAGAGCGCCTTCGGGCG
>CAZTUO010000361.1:0-3316 GCA_964616355.1 uncultured Nitrospira sp. | reverse complement strand
TACGCCGAAGGAGGTCGCCGCCTGATTCCATTTCCACACCTATTGACAAGACCTCTGTCACTGTATTAGTTAAAACTCAATAGATAAGTCTCTTTCGATTCAGCTCAGCAGTTTCACGGCCCCACCCCGGCTGGCGGTCCGCCATATCTCTACCGCCCTGGCGTAGCTGCCGCGGCTGTGGGCGGCCAGTCCGGCCTCAAAAGAGGCGGCGTAGGCTGGCAGGGACAGGGTGAGCAGCAAGCCCAGTGCAAGCTATCGCGTCATCATGTCTACATCAGTTCTGTTAGCTCGGTAGTGACTTTGTACATATTGAAATATGGAGCCGGCGAGTGGGATTGAACCACCGACCTGCTGATTACGAATCAGCTGCTCTACCGCTGAGCTACGCCGGCTTCCGGTCCGTTGGTGAGTCCGGTCTGGCTGGACCAAGGCCCCAAGAGATTGGCGGCGATCATACTCAGGACGGGCAGACTCTGTCAACCGTGCCGGCGCGGCCGAGACCAGCGGCCGCGGGCTGAAGAATCCCGGGAGGCCCTACTCCTACCGCAGGCGCACCATCGGGAAGGCCCAGGCCTTCAACCGGCTGTCCGGAACCGGGATAGCCTGCGGCTCCTGGACCAAGCCGAACTGGTCCTTGGCGGCGCGGGTCACCTCGGCCCGCGCATAGTCGAAGAGCTCCGCGACCGAGATGAGCCCATCCTTGTTGCGATCCGCGGCGCCGCCCAGTCCGCGGAGCAAGTAATAGGTGAACAGGCCATGGCGGGCCTCGACGTATTCGGCCGCCTCCTGTGTACCGCTGATTCCGACCAGTTGCACCAACTCGCCCTGACCCGCCGTCGTCGCCACTGGATACCAGTCCGGCTTGACGCCGTCGAGCCCGGGCGAGCCTGGGAGCGCGGTCAACGTGACCTCGAGCATCAGCACCATGTGCCGGGCCGGCAGGCGCGCCAGCGCGGCCCGGAGCCGGCGCAGCGAATAGAGCCGACTTGTGTTGGCTGGGTGCCCCTCATAGGGCATCAGCAGGACTGCACCCGTCGCCGGATCCACGACGGCGCGACCCGAGAAGAAGACGAACACCTCCCCGCCCGCGCCAGTCTGCTGCGGCAGCCACTCTTCCATGGCCTCGGCCAGATCCTGCTTGAGCACCTGTTCGTCCGTGAGCAGCTTGATCCGCTGCGCGGGAATGCCGACCACTCGCGAGAAGTACTTGGCCATGGTCTTCGCGTCGCGCGCGGCGAACTGCAGAGCGGGCACCTGCGGATCCCGGTAAGTGCCGATACCGATGGCAAGCCCCACGGCCTGTGGTCGCTCCCTCGCAGCCCGCGCGGGGATCCGGTCCACGTCCACGGGCGGCCCCCCGGGAGCGGCGCGCCGACCGGGCCGGAGGGCTGCGACGAACTTTTTCGGCACAGGCTTGGCGAGATTGCTGTCCGGCGTCTCGAGCGAGACGATCAACGCCGCCTCCTGCTCCTCCGTCACCTCCGGCAGCCGGCCCTTCACCTGCAGGACCTTGCTCTGCCCCGGCTGCAGGTCGCCGACGACGAGCGGGGTCCCCAGCTCGTTCACCAGCGCGGGTGTGCCGGTCAGCACGATCGACACGGACTTGATCGGCTCACGCCCGGTGTTGCCCACCTCGACCTCGAGCATCACCCGTTCGCCGCTCTCCAGCACTTGGTTCCGGTTCTCGTCCCCCAGCATGGCGTGAAACGTCAGCGGCGAGGCCGGCCCAGGAGGCGTGGCCGGCGCGGGGGGCGGCGCCTGGGTGGGCGGCGGTGCGGAGGACGAAGGAGGGCCGGGTGGTGCACTGGCCGCCGGGCCGCCCTGCTGCCGGGCCTGCGCCATCTCGCGGACCTTGACGGAGGTCCCGAGCCCTTTCTTGAAGCCTTCCGCCAAGCGCCCGGCGGCCTCCCGAGCCAGCCCCGCGAGCCCGGCCACTTCACACTGGTCCTTGTCCGTCTCCACCTCGCCGTGCGCGTCGTAGCGCAGGCTCTTGGAATAGACCATCTCGCCCGCCAGGTTGAACACGGCGACGGTGGCGCCCAGCGAAAGGTTCGCTCGATAACTCTTGGTGGCCCGGCGAGGGATGAACAGCTCCAGTTCCTTGAAGCCCAGTGACACCGTGACGTCCCCGTCCGTGCCGGGAATCCGCTGGCCCGGCGTCGCTTCCTTCACGTGGGCGAAAACGAGCCCGATCTCCTTTCTGAAGGCCGCCTTGAGGTCCTCGGCCAGCAGGAGCGCCTGCCGCTTGAGACACCCGTCCGTATAGTCGAGGGTGGCGTCCGTCACAGTGGAATCGAAGTGCAGCCCGACGGTCAAGGGCAGCCAATACCCTTGGGGATCGGTGTAGCGGGAGAAGAGGCTCGAGGACACGGAGCCGCAGCCCGAAAGGCCCACCAGCGCCACGACGGCGCCGGCGGTACGAATGAGCAGGGGAGCAATCGGCTTGAGGCGAGCGATCGCGCCACGTGAAGCCCGCACAATGTCAGGTATATACCGGATTCTCTCGGAGAAAGGCAACCCTGCGGGGACGGACACGGGCCGCGCGCCGCGCGTTGACAGCGCAACGGACCCTACGCTAAGGTCCGGCCATGCTCCGCCCCGCGCTTCGGACGAGCCCGACGGACACGAGCGACCAGCCCCACGGCGCGACGTGGACCTTGTTGGCCCAGCTCCTCCGTCTGCCCAATCAGTCCGGCACCCTGCTTCTGATGCTGCCGACGTTCTGGGCACTCGTACTCGCCTCAGGGGGCCGTCCCGCCCCGCACTTGCTCGCGATCTTCGCCGCCGGCGCGTTCCTGATGCGCAGCGCGGGGGTCGTGCTGAACGATCTCGCGGACCGGTCCTTCGACCGGCAGGTGGCGCGCACGAAGATGCGTCCGCTCGCCAGCGGTGCCCTGAGCGCCCGGGCTGCCGTGATGACCGTCTGCGTGCTCGTCAGCCTGGCGGCAGGGCTCCTCCTGCTCCTGCATCCGCTCACCCGCTGGCTGAGCCCTGGGGCCTTTGTGCTGGCTGGGCTCTATCCCCTGGCCAAGCGGATCGTCCACCTCCCCCAGGCCGTCCTGGGTATTGCATTCGGCTGGGGCGTGCTGATGGCCTGGGCAGAGGTCCGGAACGGGCTGGCCCTTCCCGTCTGGCTCCTCTATGCAGCCACCGTCCTGTGGGCTGTCGCCTATGACACGATCTACGCGCATCAGGATCGCGAGGACGACGCGCTGATCGGCATCAAGTCGACGGCGCTGCTGTTCGCAGAGCGCACAAAGCCCGCGCTGATGTTCTTCTACGCGCTTGCGGTTATCTTGATCGGTCTGGCGCTGTG
>CAZTUO010000360.1:0-3318 GCA_964616355.1 uncultured Nitrospira sp. | reverse complement strand
TCCTAGCAGGACAGCAAACGCGATTGACCCGACGTGTCCAGGATTTGACTGGGCTCGTCAACTCGATGAATGCTGCCATCGTAAAGTTAGGCAGTGCCCGAGTCGAAATCCCTGCTGGCACCTCAAACCAACGGCTATTGAGCGACGCAAGAAAGCGCCTCGAGCACATCCAGAACGGCGGCTGGCGCGGCCTCGGTTTTATTGCTCCCCGCAATATACGAGACACGAACTACATCGAGACTTCATGCCGGGTTGACGGCAAAAAACCTCGGCAACCGCAACAACTGGAAAAACTCATAGCTTTTCTTGAGCTGAAGGAGAGCCTGGAGGCATTTTCAAGGGATTGGTCGGTACCGCTTGGCGCCGATTACCTTAGCCTGAGAAATGCGGTTGCTCAGGCCAATGACCTTCTCTCCGAATTGAATAGGCTGCTTGAGTGGTTCGGAAATAAGGCGCCTGAGGCGTTCGCCGCCGTGCCCGCCAATGAGAGGGTGGGGCTCGCTCGCCCAGAGGAGCGCAAAAAATGGCTCGCCTTGATCAAAGCCGAAATCGCGCGCCGCAGTGCAGCTCAGGTGGGCAACCTCCTCGAAGATTGGCGCGCTTCTCTGAATCACATCATTGCTTCAGGAATGGCCCATCCTTGCATCTCACAACTAGTTGAAGCGATTGATACACGAGACGCTGAGAGATGGAGAGCAGCGTGGGAAATACGGGAGAGTCTCAGGGCAAGACAAGAGCAATTCCAGCAGTACACGGACATTCTCGATAGACTTAACTGCGTTTGTCCCGAGCTAAGGAGCCTAATCCAGCAAAATGAGGGCAAGGTGGACTGGAGAGACCGCCTGCTGCAGCTCGAGCAGGCGTGGGCTTGGGCTTCCGCTAAAGCATGGCTTCGTAAGGTTTCCGACGTGGAAGGTTTTGAAAGCCTTATAGAGGAAAGGAGGGGACTGCAAGAGAGAATCTGGAAAGGGATTGAAGAGCTGGCGATTCTCAAAGCCTGGAAATCATTTTTCACACGGCTTGACGAGGCAACAGAGCAAAGTCTCAAGGCGTGGGCAAAGGCAATGGCCCTTATTGGCAAAGGGAAGGGAAAATACGCATATAGACACCGAAGAGCTGCGCGGCAGTATTTGATGTCATGCATCTCCAAGATTCCGGCCTGGATTATGCCACTTCATAAACTATGGGAAACAGCGGATCCAGTACCCTGCCTCTTCGATACCGTGATCGTGGACGAGGCTTCGCAAGCTGGAATCGACGCATTAGCTCTCTTCCTGCTGGCAAAGCGCATTATCGTCGTTGGCGACGACAAGCAGAACAGTCCTGAGGCGGTTGGGGTCTTGGAAGATGACATAGCCCGTTTGGCCCGCGAGCACTTGCGCAGGTTTAGATTTCAACATCTGTTTCGTCCTGACACGAGCCTTTACGACCACGCCGAGCGCGCTTTTGGCAATGTGATTTCGCTTCGCGAGCACTTTCGCTGTGTTCCTGAGATCATTCGCTTCAGCAACGAGCTATGGTATACGGATGCTCCTTTGATTCCCTTGCGCCAAGCCCCGCCAAACAGACTTCAACCGCTGCACCACGTTTTTGTAAAAGAGGGAACCTGTGCAGGGAAGGGCCAGCTGATTATCAACCGCGCCGAGGCAGAAGCGATCGTTCAAAAGATTAGGGAGTGTATCGCTGATGAGGCTTACAAGGGCAAGACAATGGGGGTTATCGTCCTTCAAGGTCACGCGCAAGCAGAGCTCATCGAAAGGAAGCTCGCCGAGGTGCTTGAGCCGAGGGTCCGGGAGGAAAAAAAGCTTCGCTGCGGGGTTCCTGCAACTTTCCAGGGCGACGAGAGGGACGTTATCCTCCTGTCACTCGTCGTGGCACCCAATCATGATTTCAGGGCATTGACAGGGCTTCCTGACCAGCGGCGCTTTAACGTAGCCATGAGCAGGGCCCGCGATCAGGTATGGCTATTCCATAGCGTGCAGCCGCACGACCTCAACCGCATGGATTTGCGTTTGGAACTCTTGAGCTTCTTCTATGGCGCAGGTAGAGAGGGGCGGCAGGAACTTTACGAGCAGATAGAGCGGCTGGAGCGCGAGGCGAAGCGCGGGCGCAGGCGGCCCGGCGAACAGCCCGACCCCTACGAGAGCTGGTTCGAAGTTGATGTTGCGCTGGAACTTCTCCGGCGCGGATACCGGGTTCGCCCACAGGTGGAGTTCGCTGGCTATCGCATTGATCTAGTGATCGAAGGACTGGACAATAGGCTCGCTGTAGAGTGCGATGGAGAGGCATGGCACGGGCCCGAAAATTACGACCAAGACATGGCTCGGCAGAGGCAACTTGAGCGTGCTGGATGGAGATTCGTACGCATTAGGGAATCGGAGTTCTACCTGGACCGGAAGAGCGCAGTACGGCGGATCGTTGAGGCGTGCAAGGAACTTCCTATTCAACCGTTTGGAGAGGAAGCTGCTGGGATAAACGAATCAAAACCAGCCGTTCTGGCGGATCTGGCACACATCGAGTACAAGGCACAGGATGCACCTTGTGAAGGCGATGATGAACGCCCGGAGAGCATTACGGGCCAGGTCGAGGAGGATCCGACTCCCAACCTGTTGACAAACCACTTGACAACATCAGGTTTCCCCGATCCGCGGGTTGCTTCTCCCGCCGACGTTCGCATGGCCTTGCGACAGATAATCGAAAAGGAAGGCCCTCTTACCAAGCGGTTGCTCATCAGGCTCTATGTAGAGGGCTGTCCCACCCTGCGGCGTGCCGGAAAGGATATCAAGACTCTTCTCAACAGAGCCTTGTATACAATGCAGAGAACTGGTGAGATTGTGGTAGAAGATGAACTCGGCGACCGCTCACTGGAGTCACACGTCCTGCGGCTTTCCGGTGCACCGAGGGTCAGAGTACGACCCGCTGGGCGGCGTGATTTCTTAGAGATTCCGCCCTCAGAATTGGCCTCTGTGCTGGACGATATTCAGGCCTCGTTTAGCGGCAGCAGCCTCGATGACGACACTCTGGCTCGAGCCCTGCTCAGCCATTATGGCTTCACCCGTCTGACGACGGCTCGCCGAAGGCATCTTGTTAGGATTTTTAGAACTTGGAGGAGAGGATGAATCCGAAACAATTACAACAGCTCAGCTCTAACTCTGCCCCCGCGAGCGCGCACGCTGCCGGTAGAGTTCCGCCACCTGACGGGCGCAGGCGTGGGGATCGCGGAGTATCGTCCGCCCCCAATAGGTAAGTGGACTTACCCCGGTCCTGCGTTCGACAGCAGACCGGGCGGTTGGGCACCTAGTCAGGGCCATAAGTCCT
>CAZTUO010000359.1:0-3335 GCA_964616355.1 uncultured Nitrospira sp. | reverse complement strand
ATGCAGGAACACCTCGCCCCTGAATGCTGTCCTGATGGCATCCAACAGCTCTGCGGGGTCGGCACCTTTTAGCACGTAGCCCGCTGCCCCTGCCATGATCATCTGGAAGAAATATTCATCGTTGTCATGTACTGTCAGCGCCACGACCTGGACCTCCGGCCAGCGCTTCTTGATCTCCGTCGTAGCCTCGAGGCCGTTGATGCCAGGCATCGCCAGGTCCATGATCACTACGTCCGGCGCCTTTTGCGCCACGAGCGCCAAGGCCTTCGCCCCTTCCTCTGCTTCACCCACCACATCCATATCGGGCTGACCATCCAGCAGCAAACGGATCCCCTGCCGGACGATGGCATGGTCCTCCACAATTAGCACCCGTATACGCCGGTTCATGGCGCCCCGGTCTCCCTTAGCGGGATGTCCAGCATGATGGTAGTCCCCGCGCCAGGCTGCGTTCGGATCTCGAGGTTTCCCCCCAGAAGGGAGGCCCGTTCCTTCATCCCCAGTATGCCCACCGCGGCCTTGCCCTCGGCGCCCCGCATCGTGCTGGCCAGATCGAATCCCACGCCGTCGTCCTCCACCCAAGCCTGGATCCTCTCGCCATCAGCCCGCATCCGGATACGCACATTCTTGGCCTGCGAGTGACGGGCACAGTTGTTGATGGCTTCTTGTAGGACCCGGAAGATGGTGACCTTAAGATGGGCTGGCAGATTGTCATCCATCCCGTCCGTTGTGATCGACACCGCCACACCGCGGTCCTCGAGGCGGCTTTCAGCTAGCATCCTGACCGCCGGGATCAACCCCAGGTCGTCCAACACGGGCGGGCGCAGGTCAAGAATCAGCCGGCGCGTGTCGTTCAAGGCGCGTGAGGCAAAAGCCTTTACGCTGTCCACCAGGCCAGCCGTGGCCATCGGCATATCTGGCACCGTCTGCTCGAGCCGCCCAAGCCCCATGATGAGGGCCGTCAGCCCCTGCGCCATCTCGTCGTGTAGCTCGCGTGCTATCCGCTGCCGCTCCTCCTCCTGCGCCCTGATCACCTTTTGCAAGAGCTCAGACCGCACCCTCTCCTTCTCTTTTAGCTCCGCCCACAGCCGGGCGTTCTCTACCGCCACGCCCACCTGGTGTCCTATGGCCAAGAGGAGCTGGACGTCCCGTTCGTCGAACGGGCGGAAATCGCGCCGCGCCACGTTCATCACGCCAACAATCTCCTCCTTGGCTTTCAGAGGGATGCTGGCAAATGAGTGCAGACCAGAGTCCCGCACAATCTGGCGCGTCACCCTTTCATCCACTGCGATGTCCTCGACCACGATGGGTTCGCCGCTCTCCGCGACTCGTCCAGCGATCCCTTCGCCTCGCCGCAGGTCAGCCACGCCTGCCACGAATTCCGTGGAAAGGCCGTTGTACGCCCGGTACGTTAACCCTGTCATCTTCTCGTTCCACAGCAGGATACCCCCGGCGTCAGCGGCCATAAGATCCACCACGTTCGTCAGGGCCGCCTCCATCACTGTGTTCAGGTCCAGCGATTGGCTTACGCTGGCCGCCACCGCGTTCAAGGTGGATAGCTCCTGGCTACGCCGCAGGATCTCCCGGTTGAACTCCTCGATCTCCTGTCGCGACCGGGCCAAGTCTTCCGTCATGGCATTGAAGGCGCCAGCGAGCCTACCCACCTCATCGGAGCTCATCGCGCTGACCCTCTGGCTGAGGTCACCCCGTCCCACGGCCCTCGCCGCGGCAGCCAGCCTCGCCAGCGGCCGGGTCAGGAGCGTCGCCAGGCCAGTGGAGACCAGGAGCGCCAAGGCTGTCACGCCCCCCGTCAGCCCCAAGAGCTGCAATGTGAACCTGTCGACTCGTTTCAGCAAGCGCTCCTCGGAGAGTCCCATCCGCACTGTCCCCAAACGCCCTCCGAGGATCGGGTACGCCACATCCTGGATCGGCCCTTCGTCGCTGGGCAAGCGGCGCACCGATGGCGATCCGTCAGGATTGATAGAGTTAGCCACCACCAGCCCAGCAGGCAGACCCTCTGGAAAGGTCTTAGCCCGCACCTCACCCGAGCCGTCGACCACAAAGATATAGTGCACGTCCTCGTCGTTGATGATGGCCGCGTTGATCATCTCATACAAGGCGAAGATATCGTTGGTGAGGAGCGCCTCCTCGCTCCTGGAAGAGATGCCGCTGGCCGCGGTCATTCCTCGTTGCACTAGTTCGCCCCTCAGCTCATTGCCCAGGGTCACCCGGGCGTGTAGCGTCCCGCCCAATCCCAGTACCAGGATCAGGCCAACCATGGCCGCTGCTATCTTGGCCCGCAGGCTCATGTCGCACCAACTAGGGACGCAGACCCGATGAGGCGAGGAAAGATCGCATCTCGCGCACCGAGTCGTATATTCGGTCATCCGGGACGATGAAGCGGTCGATGCGGAGAGCTTGTAGAAGCTGCCGCCCCTCAGGGTCCTCTGCCATATCTAGGAGAGTCTGCCGAAGCTTCCCCTTGAGGGCAGGGTCTAGCCCTGGCGGCACCACGACTGGGTTGGTGCCGAAAGGGCCCCACCTCTCGATGACCTTGGTCTTTGCGATGTACTCTGAACCTGCCTCGGCCCAGTAGTCATACACCAAGCTGTCCACGGCCGCAGCATCCACCAGGTTCTCGGCCACCGCCTTGACCGAGTTATCATGCGCATACGTGAAGATCGACCGGCTGAAAAAGGAGTCAGGCGTCTCTCCCATGCGGGCCAACTGGTAAACAGGGGCCAGACGCCCAGAGTTGGACAGCGGGTCAGAGAATGCGAAAGTCCGGCCCCGCAGGTCAGCCAGCGATCTATAGGGAGCATCAGCGCGCACCACCAGGTAGGAATAGTACGTCGGTTCCCCGTTCACCTCCGGCGCCACCAGCAGCTCCATGCCGAAATCATCGAGCCCTTGAAGATATGGGTTGGTACACACGAAGGCGAAGGTAACATCGCCCGTCCGCACCATGTCGTTGATCTCAGCGTAGGTCTTGCCTTGCACTAACTCTACCGGCATCCCCAACTTGCGGCCCACATAGTTCAAGAGGTCTCCGTAACCACTGTTGAATGTCTCCCGGGGCGAGATCACTGGGGCCACGGCCATCCTCAACACCCCCCGGGGGGAGACAGCGGCAGCAGGAGAACCAGTGCTTAGTGGCGAAGCGCTTCGGAAAGAGATGGACTGGCCATCGTAGCCGGGACCGCAGGCAGCGCCGACTGCAAGGGGCACCGCCAACAGTACTGCCACGGCGACCTTGAGTTGGACCCAATTTGGGCGGCTTCTCGCCGCCGGCCCGCCGCGAACGAGTCGTACCTGAGGCATGCCGTCAACACCAGCAG